>CAYWRR010000336.1:0-2555 GCA_964460425.1 uncultured Nitrososphaera sp. | reverse complement strand
GGAAAGAGATGTGAAACACACATACCTACAGCAAAAGTCTATACTTAGCGCGCTGCTATTGTTTCCCTTAGTAGCCATACTTTCTGGGATTTGCTTCAAACTGGTTCTTGCAAGTTGCTGAGCACAAATACACTTTTCTTCCGCCGCCAGATTCTGAGACAAACTTGGTCTTGTTCTCATCTACCATCATATTACACACGGGGTCTTTGAACATATTCTGAGATATCTAAGTCATAATAGATAACGACTATAGTTTACAATTGTAAAAAAATAACATCATATTAAAAAAGTACGTTTGTCTAATTATTATTGCTTTACTACTAAAATTCACGATCCCTCTGGGCAACGTCTGCATTCTTCCTTCTCTTGTTATCTCTATGTCTTCTGCCTCATCTATTTCTATGCACTCTTTCTCTACTAGGATAGTTGAAAAATAGAAATCAAATTTTTCTTTTAATAGGTTAGTGGATTCCTGCAGAATATCCTGTGATTTAGATAAATCATATGTTTTAATATGTGTGGAGAAAATGTTTACGCCTGTGGTTATACTGCAAGCATGAATATGATGGACATTCTCCACTCCAGGTATCACTTGCAAAGAAACCTTCACCTTTTGCAAATCGACTTCCTTTGGTACTGTTTCAGACAGAATTATGAGGGAATCTCGTATTACGTATTGATGCATAAATAAGGACTATACCAAGAGCCATGCCAAGCATAGGATCTATAGCGAAAAATCCTGTATAGTAGATTGCGATCGAGGTTATGATAATAATTGCAGTGCCTACAAAAGTCTGCAAAATATGCCAAAAAGCGCCCTTTATGTTGAGCTCTACCTTTTGACCGCTATAGAGGAGCTTTATCGCAATAAACTCTGTAACCAGCCCTCCAGACGCTGCCAATAACATAGGTACAGCCGCTAGCTCCATTGGATGCTCTAAGCGATGATAACCCATGTAGAGTACAACTGCCGTCATCGTTACAGAAAAATCCCATTCAGCAAGGCGCCAATGACTTCTGCTCGTTTCAGCCCAAAAGTCTTAAACGGGTCAGCAGGTGTCATTGTTGTCCTGCTTGCAGCTAATGCAAGCAAAATGCCGCCAACTGCTGAAAAGGTGTGGAAAGCGTCAGAAAGTACAGCGATAGAACAGTAAAGATGCCTATTCCAAGCTCTATGATAAACACAGGTAAGTTTACTCGTTATTTTGCGCGCACGGATAATTCTCTTTGTGGCAGTAGGCATCGTATGCCCAGAGTGTTGCGAGCCTTTTTTTATCTTCATTTTTCCTTATCTCTTCAAAAAATTACCCTGCTCGGTCAGCTTTCAGTAGCCGTATCTGATTGGGCTACAGTGGCGGCGGCAGCAATTGCTTTTGTTGTTGTTGTAGTCGTTCTTTTCTCTAGCATTGAACTGGCTCTTGCGGACTCCAGAGCATTGATAGATTTTCTCTCCTCTTCAATTTCTGAAGCATATTTGGCTGTCTTTTCATCTACTATCATAGTATGCACATGGTCTTTGAACATACAGAGCTCTGGGTATATCTTCTTAGATAAAGACTAAACTTTTCAATTGTTATATTGTGCTGTATACATTTAATTTTACAATTATAAACTCAGATTGCTAAATAACTGTTCATTGAACTATTAGCCACGTGACAATAATGACGAGGCGGTAGTAGCTACTACGTACTAATAAATCCAAGAAAATCAAAAAATAAGAGTGGCTCGATTACTTAGCCATCCCTCTACATTCTTCAGCACAGCTGCGACATGTCTGTGCACATCTCTTGCAGTGGTCAACATTGTGCCTTTCGCATTCTGAAGCACATGCATCACATACGTCAGCGCACATATTACAAAACTGCTTTGCAAATTGGCTGTCCATAGACATCAATGCTGCAGATGTCCAACAAACAGCGGCACATTCCCTGTTGATCTGAGCACAGCTTGCCATCATCTTGACATCTTGTTCTTTGAGATCAGAGGTGGCACAGAATTCACAAGCCTCAGCACATCTCATGCAGGCATCTATACAGCTTTGCCATTTTGTATTTTGAAGTGTTGTTCCTCCGGTAGAAGACATTTCAATATGTTGAGGGTCATACGTCTTATTTATTCTCAATCCATCCTTGTCATAGAATATAGTCAACATGAAAAATACAGTAGGAAGTTGCCGGCAAAGATATAGCTGATGGTAGTCCAAGTAACCTAATCTGTTTCCTCACTTTGCCTTTGAATTAACTGCCTGCCAACATGCTTAATCGCATTTCAAGACATGTTCTTTGCTCATATAAATATGACAAGTAGTCGTTGATCATCGCGGCTTGAACTAATTGCAAACAGTCTTAGAAAATTTACTGCCGAATACTCTAACAATATTCCAAGGATACAATCTACCGCTCATGGTCATTGGGATTACTATTTTTAACCATAGGTTCCTCACGTAGGAAATGTTCTCGCTCGTAATCTACTACCTTATTATATAGCGAATGAAGACTGCGGGTGGGATCCTGAAGTCAAATCTGTCCCTGATTCCACCGAACCCGCTAATTACA
>CAYWRR010000335.1:0-2562 GCA_964460425.1 uncultured Nitrososphaera sp. | reverse complement strand
TCATTCCTTGTCATGAGTACTCAATTCAAAGGATCTATCGGTAGAACTTGGGAGGAATCAAAAGAATGGTGGCCACCGCGCAGCAGAGCGCCTATTGATGCTCCAAACATCGCCTATATCATACTTGACGATGTGGGCTATGGATGGCTTAGTTGTTACGGCGGTCCCATAGATACTCCAAATATTGATAAACTTGCATCTAACGGGCTACTATACAATAATTGGCATACGACTGCGCTATGTTCTCCAACACGAGCATGTTTGCTGACAGGACGTAACCATCATTCGGTAGGAATGGCAGGTATTACAGAGATTGCGACAGGTTTTCCCGGCTATAATGGCATAATGCCAAAAGAAAAGGCCACTATCGCAGCTATGCTCAGGAATTATGGATATAACACCTTTTGTATTGGCAAATGGCACAACACCCCTGATACAGACGTAGGACACCAAGGACCCTTTGATCGCTGGCCAACGGGAGAAATGATGGGATTTGACCGATTTTATGGTTTCCTAGGAGGAGACTGTAATCAGTGGTACCCACCCTTGGTTTGGGACAATCACCCAATCAAACCCCCAAAGACTCCGGAAGAGGGATATCATCTAAGCGAAGACATGGTAGATAAGGCAATTCTATTCATAAGTAACCACGAGTCACTAGGTTCTGAAAAGCCCTGGCTCCTATGGTTAGCCTTTGGTGCATGTCATGCCCCCCATCACGTAGCAAAAGAATGGATCAACAAATACAAAGGAAAATTTGACAAAGGGTGGGATAAACTAAGGGAAGAGACCCTTGCAAGACAAAAGATACTAGGTATCGTCCCCAAGAATACAGACCTAGCACCACCCAACGAAGGAGTTCAGATATGGGACGACGTGTCAGATGGTGAAAAGAGATTATTCGCTCGATACATGGAGTGTTACGCAGGATTTCTCAGTCATGCTGATTACCAGATTGGAAGATTCATGACGTTTCTAGAAAATATTGACAAGCTGGAAAATACGTTGGTATTTGTTTGCTCTGACAACGGTGCTAGTGCGGAGGGCATGCTCACTGGATTGTTCGATGAAGTATCTTTTTTCAATATGATGCCCGAAAGTGTGGAACAGAACCTAAAAAGAATAAACGAGATTGGTGGGCCGAAAAGTTACAATCACTATCCTGTTGGCTGGGCGATGGCAGGCGACACGCCATTTAAATGGTACAAACAATACACGCATTATGGAGGCACAAAAGACCCACTGGTAGTTCATTGGCCAAGTGGGATAAAGGACAAAGGCAAGATACGTACTCAATTCCATCACGCAATAGACATAGTTCCTACTATTTTGGAAGCAATAGGAGTCGAACCTCCATCTCAGATAGGTGGATACGTTCAGGCACCATTAGAAGGCACTAGTATGTACTACTCATTCAACGATGGTAAAGCTCCAACAAAGAAGCAGGTACAATACTTCGAAATGCTAGGCAATCGTGGAATATGGTATAAAGACTGGATGGCAGTTACGTTTCACGGGCAACTTCCGTGGGAAAACAAACCCAAATGGAGTTTTGATGAAGATAAATGGGAATTGTATAAAGTAGACAAGGATTTCTCCCAATGTCACAACTTGGCTGACAAAAATCCAGAGAAGCTTCGTCAGCTTGTAGAGATCTGGTGGGCTGAAGCTGGTCGATATAATGTCTTACCGCTGGACGATCGAAAGCAGGAACGGTTAATTGCACGCGAGAAACTGAAGAAAAGAACATCATATACATTCTATCCAGGTACAGTGAGAGTTCCACAGAGTGCCGCACCTGAAACAAAGAATTGCTCTTATAGCGTCAAAGCTTATGTAGGCATTCCTGCTGCTGGTGCTGAAGGCCCTATCTGCGTTATAGGTGGGGTTAGTAGCGGATGGTCATTGTACATGAAAGACCAACGAGTAGTGTACTGCTACAATAACAACGGTGACCTATACTATGTGAGGTCTTCAAGAGTTCCTGTTGGGTCAAAAGTCAAAGTACGATTTGATTTCGAAAAAACGGGTAAGGAAAAGTATGGTGCTGGCGGTATAGGTAAATTATATATAAATGATAAAAAAGTAGGGGAAGGTGAAATCCCTCATACGGTTAGATTCATCTATTCGCTTGATGAAACTTTTGATATAGGGATTGATTCGGGAACTCCTCTGACAGATGACTATAAGCCTTACTCACGGTTCACTGGAACCATCGAGAAGGTGGTCGTCGATCTTTTAGGTAAGCAACAAGCAATAGACCCAGAGACAAAGGCAAAGATCATTATGAAGAAACAGTAGAGCGGACCGCCAAGCTACAAGTAATATGCAACAATAACAGTGAGTTTGGAGAGTCTATCTATTACTCCTCCATACCACATCAACCCTCCTATAACAAAGAACATTCCAAACATAAATGCAACCAGCTTGATTGATCTTCGTATGATCCAGTCTATCACTTCTATGTGAGTTTGTAAACCAACTGTTTTGGAATATATTGCCATATTTGAAACCATTTGGAAACAAAGCAAATCCGGCCGTACAGAAGGCAGAAATCGAGTG
>CAYWRR010000334.1:0-2565 GCA_964460425.1 uncultured Nitrososphaera sp. | reverse complement strand
GACAAAGTAAAAAAGCAATGGCTTAAAACATCAGATATAGGCTAACTTATTGTTGGCTCGATAGTTACATTAGGCTTATTTCGGTTTATTCTTAATACCGAATATTCTATCAAAGTATTCTGTAGATTCAGGCACTATTTCTTCAGCCTCACCTTCCTTAATTTGTGCAAGCCTCTTTGCAAGCTTTTTCTTGGTTTCAAGCTGCATCTGGCGCGCAATCTGGATTCTTTGCGCCTGCGGCGATCCTGCGCCATGCATTGACTCTGTCAAATAGCCTACTGCATTTCGCCCAAGGGTCATATTTTCAATTAGCCTCAGTATCCTCAACCTGTTCTCTGTTGATACTCCTTTCCGTCCCTTTAGGTATTTTTCAAGCAGAGGTCCAGTCTCAGGATTGCGAAACTCCTTCTCAGACGGCATTGTCACTACAAGTCCGCCTGCAACGTCTTGGGCAAGCCTTCCTATTTCATATGGAAACCGAGTGACGTTGTGCTTACAGACATTTGCCAGCATGTCGTCATTCTGCCAATTACCCGCTGACGTTTTATGTGCTCTGTACGAGGATGCAATGCCTGCCGCAAATATCGTCTCATTGAGGTGCGTCATTTCAACCAGCTTGTCTTTGATGTGTGACGCGTTTGCTACACCATTGTAGTCCGCAATGGCTGCAGTGGCTCCAATCAGGACGTCGCCAAGACCAGTCTTGCACACATAGCTTCGACGATGGTAGCAAGTAAAGCGTTCGACCAACATTGAGGCAAACTCATATTCGCCATTCATGAATATCAGGTGGTTTGGAATGAAAACATCCTTGAAGATTATCATGGCTTCCTGGCCAGAATACATGGCATTGCCGGCGTCAATGTTGCCTCCCTCAATACTCCTTGTGTCACAGGACTGTCTGCCATAGATGTAGGTGATGCCGGGAGCATTGACAGGGATTGCGCCAATAATCGCATAGTCTTTATCTTCTGACTTCAATCTCATTGTCGGCATGGCGATTATCCAATGAGAGTTGATGCAGCCAGTCTGGTGAGCTTTTGCACCGGTTATGTATACTCCTTCGCTGTCGCGCTTTGTCACATGCACAAACATGTCAGGATCTTCCTGCTGTGAAGGCGACAGGCCACGGTCACCTTTAACGTCAGTCATAGCACCACCGATCATCAAATTTTCCTGTTGCAACATCTTGACAAATTCGACTAGACGCTTATGATAATCAGTGCCGTGTTTTTGGTCGATTTCATACGTAGTTGAATATAATGAGTTAAGTGCGTCCATGCCTACGCAACGCTGGAAGCAGGTGCCAGTGAGTTGTCCAAGTTTCCTTTGCATCCGGTTCTGGTCAACCAGGTCCTGCGCGCTTTCTACAATATGCAAGAACCTGTTGACTTGCGATCCCGTCAGCGAAGAATGGGGCGCAGCAAGCTGCGGATCTTCTGCCGCAAGGTCATAGGTCTCTGCAACTGCATTTATTGATGGCCGGATCATTGGATGATCAACCGGCTCTTTTATGAGCTCTCCAAAAAGGTATATCTTTAGATTTCTACCTCTGAGGCTTTCAATATATTCTGCCCCGTTCTTAATCGCCATATAAGACATATAGCGCTTGGATGTTTATTATACTTTCTCAAGTGCAATATAACAAAGAAATAGCATGATTTGTTGTAATTTTTGTACAAATCTGAAAGGCTAGTTAGTTTGTACCTAAAGTCTTTGCACCCATCAAGCAATCAATTAATCTAACAGCAGCCGTTCTTCCTCTACATTGACTGGGATTCCTATTGGTACAGCTACATTATCATCGTCAAGGTCTGCAGTGTCATCTCCAAATGTAGAGATGTCATGATCTAGAGTCTGATCTTGGTTTGAGTCTTCGGCTGCAGTATTAATTGCGTCTTGATTAGACCCATCATCGGTAGTGTCACTGTCATTTTCCTCATCACCATTATCACTACCACCTAAAACATTTGATACGATGCTTGCTGCGAAGTCTGCTTCTTCATCTAATGAGGTCTCCTCTTATTGTGAAATTGCTGCTGGTACTATGGCTCCTGCGGTAAAGAACCCACAAGAGCAATGACCATTAGTACCAGAGGCGTATTTTTAAGACCACCTAGACTGTAATTAATTATAGTCTTTATCCATTATATGGGATTCTTATCAAAGTTCACCAATAATTGGCACTAACATACCATTATTAACTAATAGCATGATGTTGTTTAGGAGACAGACACAAGAGAGAGATAGAAATAGTGTTTATTAAGGGCGAAGAGGAGGGGGCGCAAACATGGTTTAGTGTTTGTAAGCTTGCCGTTGTACCATCCTAAAAATTTTCTGCTTGACAAGATTTTGATACGCAAGGACATAGCGAGGTTTCCCTTAGAAGTCTGAAGTTATCTAGCAGCATGGGCATACTGTCGATGGATTTGTAATAATAACGTTAGTTAGTTAGCAAGCTAGAATTATTATTATTAGGACCAAAAAAAGCCAGAATCAGGACTAAAGATACTCAGCCCCCCTTCATTACTCTTTGATAGGACTGCAGACATGTCCAAGAAATTC
>CAYWRR010000333.1:0-2566 GCA_964460425.1 uncultured Nitrososphaera sp. | reverse complement strand
ACTATCTCAACGTGATAGTTGCATCTATCTGATTGACGAGGTTTGATATGCTGATAGGCTTTCTGATAAACATCTTGACATCTATTGTGAGAAACATCTTTTTCTGAACTCTTCATAATAGATCTGAAACGCGGTCAGAAAGCAGAACTTAACACCTGTGTATCTTTTCTTCAACTATATGTACAGGTCAAAGCCGTTTATACTAGGCATTCGGATATCAATTATCATAAGGTCATAATAAATAGGTTGAAAGCTTGCAAGGGCGGCCTGCGGATCGTTGAAGGCATCAACTGTGAAGCCATGCGCTCAAGGCCCTTCTTAAGGACATTCGTGATGTCAGACTCGTCATCCACTACGGCTATCCTTTTCATGAATAAATAAGATTTTTGGAGGTACTATTCTAATTCAATGGTTCCCTTTCTTATATAACCGATATATTCTTAAACTGTCTCCTCTCTGCTGTAAAGGATAGTGAAGATCTACACCAAGACAGGCGACAGGGGTGAGACTAGGCTTATTGGTGGTAAGCATGTGAGCAAGGCTGATCCGCGCATAACTGCTTATGGGGAAGTTGACGAGCTGAATTCTAGTATTGGTCTTGCAATTTCATTCCTGCACTCAAGACAGGATCTACTTTCGGATGTAGCAGGTATCTTGGAGCAAGTGCAGAATGATCTTTTTGTTCTCGGCTCAGATCTTGCAGACCCTTCCTGGCCAATGGCCGACAGCAAGACGCCGCGCACTAGCGAAAAAATGACGTCTACGCTAGAGCTAATCATCGACAGGATCGAGTCGGAGCTTGAATCGATCACATTTTTTATTCTGCCTGGAGGAAGCATAGAAGCATCACTTTTGCATCTTAGCAGGGGAGTTGCACGCCGGGCAGAGAGAGCTGTCGTATCGCTCTCAAAGTGCCAGCCACTAAACCCTGCAATAATAGTCTACCTTAACAGGCTATCTGATCTTCTCTTTGTGACAGCTCGGCTTGTCAACAAGAGGCTGGGCACGCAAGACCTCCCTTGGAGAAAGTAATTTGTCACTATTCTACCAGCAATTGCAATAAAAGACTAACATTAAAATACCTAAGGCTTGACTGCCAAGATAAAGCCCGTGGGCCAAATCTATAATGTATTGATAATATTGGCCATCACTTTGTTGATGGCCGTTACGACAACAGTGCTTGCATTTTTTGTCGACCGGTTGCCGCAGGTGGTTGATGACAATGCGGCACTGATAGCATCTAATAATACCTCAATCAGCAGTAGTGAGGCAGCTCAAGACAATTAGCTTTAAAGTTAGGTATCTCATTCTTATGCATTAAGCATGGCCAGTGAAAAGGATAGTGTCAGTTGCCCCTACTGCGCATCAAAGTTCGACAGCAAAGAAGAGCTTTCAAAGCATATAGACAGGATACACCATGGCTCAGGCCTTCTTGAAGGTGACACGAGAAAATGGTAGTAGCAGTAGATGACCTGTCTCTTTTTTTTCATTCTGTTTTGGAGCTTAAATCTATCAAGCGCGCCGGCTGGGTCTCAAAGGTTCAAGTTGAAGACATAGAGTCTGTTGCAGATCATACATTCTCAATGGCAACCATGGCTATGCTTTTGTCAGACATGCTGGGCTTTGATACTCACAAAGTAATCAAGATGGTTCTTATGCATGATCTTGCAGAGTCAATGGTGGGCGACTACATGCCAGGCGATGTGACTGCTAGGCAAAAATTAGCCAAAGAGAAAAAGGCAATGAAATTCATCCTGTCTGGTCTTCCCAAAGAGGTGAGAGAAGAGTATGAAGAGATCTGGCTTGAATATCTGCATAACAGGACCGAAATTGCGAGATTTGTCCATAGGATAGATAAGCTAGAGATGGCGCTGCAGGCTAATCAGTACGCAAAGCAGGGATACGCGGACAAATTGCTGGCTCCTTTCTTTGAATCTGCAAAGACAGCCGTTGGCGCTGCAGATGACATTGTAAGTGAAATCCTAAAATCTTTAAGGCCGGCATCAGCCAAGAGATAGTGCATGCAGTATTTCATGGCCCTCAAGATAGGGGAAAAACGTGTAAAAGCTGCACAAGAGTTGCTTACACGCTATGCAGGCCATGCTATGCCTGCCCTTGCCCTCAAAGACAATAAAAACAATATCTGGGAGCCTGTAGGAGAAGAGATACTTTACGCCGTGGTCAAGGAGGATGCTGGCTACATGATTGCCTTTTGTGACAGCAAGGGCATTGCAAAATCAATTGCTCAGTGGTTTTCGGAAGATGTGAAGAATGAGATTATCACGAAGATTAAGGCGGAGCAAGATATGCAGGAATACTTTGGGAAGCTATCTCTCCCTATCTAGCCCAGTTCATCACACCAATTTTGCTGTTGCCTCTGTCTGTGGTCACACTAACACTCTTTAAGGGGTAAATAAGGCTAAGGCTGCCGATCAGTAGTAAAAGTAACTTACCCAAGTGCAGCCAAACCGGTAATGAATATTGTGATCCGATCGCAAGAAATGCAATTGATTACAGAATTGTTACCCTCTCATCTTTGTGTTTTTAGAAAAGAATGAAAATGAAA
>CAYWRR010000332.1:0-2584 GCA_964460425.1 uncultured Nitrososphaera sp. | reverse complement strand
AACTTAAATATGATGTTAACGTACTTAATACTAAGAACTCGATTCTGATCATGAGTAACGTGCTGTTAATGAATATCTATTGATGGATATTATCGTCAGCTGTTATGATTTTTCTCCATGAGTTCGGTGATAAAAAATGTGTGGAATAGTAGGTATTTTAGGAAAAAAACGAGATAATGTAGTCCCTTTAGTCGAACCGATGCTTTCATGTATAGCATGTAGAGGACCTGATGGAGCTGGAATAGCCGCAGAAGGTCAGATAATCCAGACTAATACAATAGGTGATCTGAGAAAGCATGTTTTTCAAAGTAGCCAAACTGCTTTGGGGCATGTGAGACTTGCAATAGTTGGGGGAGCCTCTCGTGGTCAGCAACCATTTAGAAGCTGTGACGGCAGATTTATTCTTGAACACAACGGAGAAATTTATAATTATAAAAATCTAAGAAGCAAGCTTAGAGGACATAAACTTACAACCAAGACCGACAGCGAAGTGCTGGTTCATATGCTTGAAGATCGTTTTGCTAAAACAGGGAATTTATTGGCTGCAATAAGAAAGCTAGTATCAGATCTAGATGGCGTTTACGCTATTGTGATACGGGATGAAAAGACTGGTGAGATTGCCTTAGTAAGGGATGTCATGGGTGTTCGCCAACTATATTACGGACAGAATGAGGAAATAGTTGCTTTTGCATCTGAAAAAAAAGCCTTATGGAAAATAGGCCTAGAGGAACCAACTCTAAGGGTTTATCCTGGATCTGTTTTAATTATAAGTCCAAATGGCTCATTCAGTGAAGAGTCAGTTGCAAAGAATCCTGTAAGAAATCAAAAGATAAAGTACAGGACGCTGAGCTCGGCAATTGAAGCCTATAAAAGGGCATTAATATCGTCGATGAAGAAACGTACTCAAGATTTTGATCGCATAGGTATCATCTTCTCTGGGGGAATTGATAGCGTAATCATTGCGTGGCTTGCCAAGAAAATGGTTCGTGAGGTGATATGTTATACTGGAGGGGTAGAAGGCTCTGGGGATATCGCTAATGCCAGAAGAATTGCTAAAAAACTGGGTTTGAAACTGAGAGTCAATGAACTCGCACGCGATGAGGTTGAAGAAATGATCCCTGAAGTAATTAATACAATAGAACATACCAATGCAGGCCAGGTAGAGGTTGCTGTTCCTGTTTACGCAGCTGTAAAACTCGCCCATGAAGACGGGATCAGGATGATGCTTTCTGGGCAAGCAGCAGATGAGTTATTCGGAGGATACTCGTGGTACCCTAAGATAGTAAAAGATGGTGAAGGATACGCGGAATTGCGTCATTACATGAATGAGGACCTACAATTGCTGTATAAAGAGACTCTGGAGAGGGAAGATAAGATTACAATGGCTCACAGTATTGAAATGCGAGAACCGTTTCTAGACCTAAAGTTGATCAGACTTAGTATGAAGATAGATCTGCGTTTGAATGTCAGAGGAGTCTCAGATGCGTTTGGAAAGCATGTTCACAGAAAGCTTGCTCAGAATTTGGGTATTCCCAGGGATATCGCGTATCGTTCTAAGGAGGCAGCTCAACACGGGTCAGGGATCCATCAAGTGTTTGATATGATAGCAAGAAAACACGGTTTTGATGAATCAACTATCTCTGCTAAGTATCTAGATATACTCCAATCCCGGGAAAGAGTAGGGAGCTCTCAGAGATATGGATATCTTTTTGAGGATAAGAAAAAAATGTGGATTGCTGAACCACATGTTCAGATGTATCTTGACAGTATCTCTAAGGAGATACCAACTATGGAGCAAAATGTGGTGATCACAAGACGAAAACCTGGTACAACTGAGTAGGTTGTGGTTAGTAGAGGGTCTGATTCTAAGCACCACAGTCCACAAGACTGCAATATAGAATCTAGTTACTAATTCTCAGAACAGTGTCTTAAAAGCAAATTAGTATTGATATACTGAAGATTACAGCTTGACTATCCACTTCACAACTTCAGTATACCAAGCTGCCAATATTTGTCTTTAATTGCTATGTATCTGCTGCAGAACAAGGACCGTAATTTACAACTTTATCAGATACATATCTGTTATGATCATACAAAAATTAACCTAGTAAAATTATCTGATATCGGGTAATTTACTATGCTGCGATTTAAAATTTACAAAAGTATCTAAAATAAAGAGGAGTCAAAAGAAGAAACATACCGAGTAACTGTAAGGTTTTACTTAGCCACTAAGGGTTGCTCTTCCACTTTCTCCAGCCCAAGTTTTTCTTCTTCCTCAGTTAGCTTTCTCCTTTTGAGGATTTCGGAGTCTTCGTAGTCTGATATAAACTCACACATACGATAATTATTCTGTAGTATAATATTTAAACAGATTCCTATGAAGCATATGATTTAATCGCTAGACTAAGCGTCAGGTCAGACAAATCAGTAATTTTTCCAAGAGGCTAAAGCATTTATAGCGCGCTCCCAGGTA
The DNA here is from genome assembly GCA_964460425.1 of uncultured Nitrososphaera sp. Lineage (GTDB taxonomy): Archaea > Thermoproteota > Nitrososphaeria > Nitrososphaerales > Nitrososphaeraceae > Nitrososphaera. Next base: position 111 of record CAYWRR010000332.1, on the reverse strand, counting down.
ATATTGTCAAATGATCACTCTAAGAAGATCAACTGGTTTGATAACAGTTTTAGCTACTAGTATAGCATTATTTGGTAGTTTACTATCAGATACAAACCCATTTACGTATAC
>CAYWRR010000331.1:0-2599 GCA_964460425.1 uncultured Nitrososphaera sp. | reverse complement strand
AAATATCAAAATGATGATGTAACGCTTGAGCCCTCTCCCTACCTTACAAAATACCGTGCCAATCATTATAGCTATGGACTGTATCCACCAATTGGATGGATTCCAATACAATATGCAGTACGTACATATTCTATACCTATAACAACAACAACAACCCAACAGCCCATTATATGAAAAATATGACCTATGTTGCAGCACCTTCAATGATGATAATGACCTAGGCCAACATGTAAGAACAAAGCACTAAAACCTAGACATATGCTAAAAAATTTTTACCTTCAAGTAATCGAATCTAGACTAAATAATAGTGCATGAACGTAACTTCTATTTTTTTGACCCTTTAATGTACCTACTTTGAGCACAAGATAATACCACAATCTCTAGTTAGCTATAAGTATAGTTAGCTGTAAGGGTGTATGGCGCAACACTGGACAGAGTTCCAATCGCTTTGATGACATCTAAACTCTGTGGAAGGTGGATGATGAGAAATATAGATGAAGAAAGAAATCAGAATATCGAGAATTGCAGAAAAAATACCATCAGTGATAAATCTGGCTTTCTCTAGATTCAACAAAGTTTCAAACCTTTCATATCTGATCAGGTGGACAATACTTGGCATCATCATCGGCTCAATTGCTGGTGGTGCAGCTATTGCCTTCACCTTGGGAGTTCAATTATTTACGAATATTTTCCTGGATGTGGGAGCTGGTTTTATCCCGCCTTCTCCATCCTCCGTAGTCAGCAATATAGATGTGAACTCCCCAAACCAGATTACCGCCACAGATAGTAGCAACAACAACAATGACATCAGCACGAGCATTGCTCTTCAGAACTTTCTCTCACTTGAAAACAGCGCCTATTGGATGATTCCACTAATAACCGGTATGGGAGGATTGATCGTAGGTCTTATTGTGACAAGGTTAGCGCCTGAGGCTGAAGGCCATGGCACAGATGCGGTGATAGGAGCTTTACATAAGAGACAAGGAAAGATAAGAGCTAGAATACCCTTTGTGAAAGGACTTGCTTCTTCACTCACCTTGGGAAGCGGCGGAAGTGGGGGCACTGAAGGGCCAGTTGCTCAGATTTCCGCTGGGCTTGCGTCCGGACTGAGTGGTCTTTTTAAACTAAACGACAGCGACAGAAGGATGTTTGTCATTTCAGGCATGGCAGCCGGGATTGGAAGCATATTCAAGACTCCTTTGGGTGCAGCAGTATTCAGCTCAGAGGTATTGTACAGGCGCGATTTTGAAGTCAGGGGCCTCGTTCCTTCCATAATAGCTTCAGTAGTAGGATACTCTGTCTATAGCAGCGTCTTTGGATGGTCACACCTGTTCTCCATTCCCATGGATTCTATAGGCTATGACCAACCTGAATCCTTAATCCTATACGCCGTGCTTGGACTTGTATGTGCAGGTGCTAGCACGCTCTATGTCCGTGTCTTTTATAAGACAAAGGAATTATTTGATTCATGGCACTCTGTGCCTAAGTTTGTCGGCCAGCGATAGGTGGAGCGCTTGTTGGTCTCATTGCACTACTGCTCCCTCAGGTTCTTGGAACTGGATATGGATGGCTCCAGTTTGCTCTTTACGGACAGGCTCCGATAGCAACCGTGAACGATTTATCAAACACCACCATGATCCTACTGCTGTCCCTGCTTGCTCTGGTAATCGCGAAAATAGTAGCCACATCGCTTACCATAGGATCAGGAGGTTCTGCAGGTGTTTTTGGGCCGTCCATAGTAATCGGAGGATTCATTGGAGCCCTTGTTGGTCTCATATTCCACTTTTTTGGATTATTTTTGTGGGTCGATATATCGGCTACAACAGTAGTAGGCATGATTGCGTTCTTTGCTGCGGCAGCTAAGACTCCCATTTCTTCAATTATAATGGGGAGTGAAATGACAGGGGGCTATACTCTTCTTGCACCTATAATGCTGGCTACAGTAATAGCATACGTGGCATCAGGACAGAAGAATGGGATATTCATGAACCAACTTGCAACTAGGGCAGATTTAGAAGTGCGCAATAGAGGAGGTGAATGATGCTCTGCTCTTAATCACAAGCCACCATGCAGAGAAAGTGTAGCAGGTAGGCCATACATCCAGTAATGTCACAGGACTTTATATCCACAAACGCTAGCCAAAATAATACTGACACTTCTTTTCTCATGCAGCTATTTGAAAAAATGTAACAATCTATAGTACAGGTTTAGCAGCGCAGAAGATCCTTCTCTATCTAACGAAAATCTGCGCCCAAGGCCAGCAACCTTGGGTTTTAGTTTTGTATACTACATAGAAGGGCATATAGTAGCCAACTATCACTTTATCAATGGTCATCGCGACTGGTGCTCGCGAACCAGAAATATATCCCCTTTGAAAAGGCATGTCTTTGACAGTACTTAGTGCCTTCAAATCTGTCCATTTTTTTAAATTAATATGCTGGAAAAAAGTAGAGTTCTTTTCAGGTTGTTCTCTCTTCTGCCTTTTTTTGTTCATACTCTGTATTTAGATCTCTATCAGCGTCTGATACCTTACTACTAGCAGCCTTTGTTCCTGCCTCTAATTTATCGCTGGCACCCTTTCCTACTGCCTCTAATTTAT
>CAYWRR010000330.1:0-2602 GCA_964460425.1 uncultured Nitrososphaera sp. | reverse complement strand
TCATCCATGGCTAACAGGAGAGCTACAAATGACTCTTTAGTCTTACAGTTCAACTATACATTCCCATTTAATAACAATGTAAGACACATACAGTGAGAACATGTCATCATCGTCTACCAAGTCAATTGTTACAATAAACCCATCAACAGGAAAGGTTATTGCAACTTATAAAAATGCCAGCAATGAAGAGATTTCTGGTAAAGTAAGCAATGCAAAAATGGCTTTCCAAAGCTGGCAAAAAAAGAGAATAGCAGACCGGTCTGGGTATCTTAGGAATTTGGGCAAAGTTTTGGTCAAAAAAAAGGATGAATATTCAAAGTTGATCACAGAAGAGATGGGTAAGCCTATTATACAATCCAAGGCAGAAATAGAGAAATGTAGATGGGTCTGTAATTATTACGCAGATCATGCAGGGTCATTTCTGACAGATGAAATAGTGCCAACAGAATTTCACAAAAGCTTTGTATCATTTGAACCGCTTGGAGTCATAGCTGCAATCATGCCCTGGAACTTTCCATTCTGGCAGGTTATGAGATTTGCAGTTCCTGCGCTTGCTGCAGGAAATGTCATAATCTTGAAACATTCGAGCAAAACTATTGGTTGCTCTATAAAGCTACAAGAAGCATTTGAGCAGGCAGGATTCCCAGAGAATGTATTCATATCAGTTATTGGCGATCACACGGTTGGAGAGAGTTTGGTAAGATCCGAAATTAATGCAGTATCAATCACAGGAAGTGTCAAAGCAGGAAAGAGAGTCGGTGAACTAGCTTTAAAGGATTTAAAGAGATTTGTCTTAGAACTTGGCGGCAGTGACCCCTTCGTTGTATTTGAAGACGCGGATATAGATAGAGTGGCTCAAATGGCTGCCAAATCTAGATTCATCAATACAGGCCAAAGCTGCATTGCAGCAAAGCGATTTATAGTCGTAAAGGAAATTGCAGACGAGTTTACAAAATTGTTGGTTGAGAACGCAGAAAATGAGGTCGTAGGGGATCCAATTAATTCAAAAACTACGATAGGACCACTTGTCAGCAATGGGGCCAGAGATGCAGTGGCCGGTCAAGTAGATGATGCAAAGACAAAAGGTAGTAACGTATTAGCTGGAGGAAGAATAGTAGACAGAGAGGGATACTTCTATGAACCGACTATACTGTCAAATGTAAAGCATGATATGGAAGTATTAGCCGAAGAGACCTTTGGTCCAGTGGCTCCTGTAATTGTGGTTGACTCACCAGATGAAGCTATCCAAGAAGCCAACAACACAGAGTTCGGTCTTGGGGCGAGCATATGGACCGGCGACATCGAACAGGGATTGAATGCTGCAAAGCATATCGGAAGTGGAATCGTATCTATCAACGATATGGTCAAATCAGATCCTAGAATGCCCTTTGGCGGTATAAAGAATTCAGGTATAGGAAGAGAATTATCACATTATGGCATAAAGGAATTTGTCAACATCAAATCAATAATGGTAAAGGATCCTTCGATTCCTGAAATTCCTGTAGAATAATAAACTATACTCCTACTAATTATTACTAGGCAGAGGATCAAAAATGCAAGATGGCAACAATGGTTTGCGAGACAATATGAGTAGTAGTCAAACCAATATCAATGAGGATATTGTTGAAACCCAAAGGAATAGGCATTCTTGCCATAATATAAGGCACAACCATTCAAGAAAAGTAGAGAATGTAATAGTACTCCAAGGCGGGGGCTCCCTAGGAGCGTTTGCTTGTGGAGTGTTCAAGGCAATGGTGAAAGAAGGGATCAAGATAGATATTGCTTCTGGAACATCTGTTGGAGCTATAAATGCAGCTATAATTGCAGGATCAAAGAGTGATCAGCCAGAGAAGGATCTCGAAGAGTTCTGGATAGAGCTTGCAGAGAGCAGTTATAGCATAGTGCCGGACTTCTTTTTCTTTGATTATGATCAAGATAAGGAGATGTTGTCTTTTAAGAGAATGCCATCTGCAGGTGTTAACTCTGCTCTTTTTGGCGTGCCCAACATGTTTGTTCCTCGATGGTTAGAGGGAGGAGCAGAGCCGATTTTTAAAGATATCATGGGACAGTATGGTTCAACCTTGATGCCCGCTCGTTGGACTTATTTGTATGATCATTCGCCTCTTGGAAAGACACTGGAAAAATACGTAGATTTCAGCAAGCTTGACAGCAATCAGAAGCAGAAAAAAAAATCATCACCCCATAATGCTCGACTGATTATTACTTGTGTCAATGTGCTCACCGCAGAACCAATAGTATTTGACAGCGCAAAAATGAGAATTCAGACAAAACATCTTCTTGCTACCACAGCGTACCCTGTTTATGGCTTTCCATGGGTCAAGGTAGAAGATGAGACTTATGCATGGGATGGCAGTCTTTTGGATAATACACCCGTGCGGCAAGTACTTAGGGCATCTCCAAGAAATGATAAATGCATCTATATTGTAGAAAATTATCCACGATGTATAGATAGCCTTCCCTCGGATCTGATAGAAGTGGCAGACAGGACAAGAGACATAATTTTTAGTGATAAAACAAAATCTAGCTTAAGGTTAGCCAAGTTCATTACTCGCCAGATTAGCTTAATAGAAGAATTATATGA
>CAYWRR010000329.1:0-2635 GCA_964460425.1 uncultured Nitrososphaera sp. | reverse complement strand
CAATTGTGTCAGATACCGTTATAGTGGGATTGTTAGAAACTATTTCTTTCTCCCATCTTGTCCATAGTCGTATCGTATACCAGTTTATAAGTATCCTTCTTATTTTTCTTGGTACATCAATAAAGAGAACTTGAGATTTATCTTTCCAATCTAGTTTTTCCACCATCTCTGGTAGGAGCCTTGCATGTCTTGACCAATACTCGGCGTCGTCATATATGAATGCTATTCCTAACTCAGATACCATTTTTGCTGGAAAAATGTTATGTGCATGTACTATATCTGGTCTGACTTCCTTGATGACCCTTTCAACCTGCTTTTTAACGTGATGCCAATACGGAGGCAACCCCAGCCTTGCCTTGGCGGTCCATTTAATTTCGTATATTTTATGAAAGACTTTTCTATCATAGTTGGTCAGGGCATTTCCTGCGAATATTACATCATGCCCCAAATTCAAGGCAGTTATCGCTCCTTTTTCGGTCCGCCAATCAGGTAAACCCAAGTTCGAAAAGTGTAGTATTCTCGTCCTAGAATCCCAAGCATCATCTACCGCTTGATTAGGATATATATTTGCTTAAGTACAATAGCTGAAGACTGGGTATATATGACTCTATACTGGGTACTAACTACCGTGTTAGTCTGACATAGCAAATACCACCCGAAACTCGTAGTGTCTGGTGGGCCCAGGAACAAACAGACGGCGCCGGCAAATCCGGCAGTAATGTATTTTAACCGTATGACTTATAGGGTGTACATGTTCTCTGGGAAAAGTAGAAATAGCTGGCTCAGAAGGCGATGGTTTGATTTCCGTAATGGGCATTCTATTTATCTTATATTCGTAATGACATTCGCAAATTTTATAACGATACAGTACAGTTTACTTCTCGACAGAATACCAGTATTAAATTCGCTTTTCGGTAATATCGCGATTTTTGCCGTAGTATTCATAGCCATATATGTACCTCTAGGTCTGATGATTGGATACTGGCATAGGAAAAATCAATTGAGCGTGGAGGTCGAAGCCCAATTCAGGGAAAACATAATAGGTGCAAGATTGTGGTTGTTTTTGTTAGACCTAGTTGAAGGAAGGTCAACAGAGGAGGAGAAGAAGAATATGCGTGATATGCTGTCAAAAATAGCTAGACAGCCCTCGCAACAACCTAAGGGTGAAACAGTTGACAAAACAGCACCTTCTGAAATGGATAGGCGGGTCATTTGAGACCTATTCAATACTTTTGTCGGATTTTATCCATAGCATGGTAAATTAAGTGCCAACTAAGGGTAAATAAATGAGCCTGCTTTCACTTTTGGTTAGATACGCAAGATGCCGTTATATTATTTATCGATTGTATCTGCGAATAAAGATGGGCAAGGTGAAACGAGATGAATATCTAAGACAAAATGGCATATCAATGATCGACTTTTTTGGCTTCTTGCCCGAAAGGCCTTATTCATTTGGTGGTATTAGAGCAGTTCCTAGAAAAGGTACACAAGACTTTGCATTGCTCTATTTGAAAAGGGAAGAGGAATTAAAAGCTCATCTCAATATGAACGAAAATGAAACCTTTGTAGACATAGGAGCAAATGTGGGAGCATACTCCCTTAGGATTGCCAAAAACTACAAAGATAAGGGAGTAAAAGTAATAGCAATAGAGGCGCATCCAGAAAATTATAAAGCCTTGTGTAGAAACATAGAAATAAATAATTTGAAAGATGTTGTTCGGGCTATCAACAAAGCTGTCTCACAAGACACAGGATTTACTGAAATGTATGAACCCTTTCATATGGGAAAAAGTGTCGGATCGGCTTTGTTTACCATGAATAAGCCGTCCGTACATGAACAGCATCTTTCTCAATTTGATGGAAAGAGAATACAAGTGGAGTGCGATTCAATTGACAGTCTGTTATCAGCAGAAAAGGCTGATGTCATGAAAATGGATATAGAAGGCGCAGAAGTTGTTGCCTTGAAAGCTGCCACAAATACGTTGAAGCAGCTACGCAAGGTTATAGTGGAGGTACACGGAAGCAATCTTGAAAATGTAAGGCGAATTCTAGAAAAACACGAGTTCCAGGTACAAATTGTGAAAGGAGACATGCTCTACTTGATAGGTTCAAAATATTTAAGAAAATAGAGGGAAAGCAATCGAGCCCTTGCACATTAACATTGGGCCCGTGTGTAAATGAAGAGACACACGATTACAATCAAGACACTATGAGCTTGCCTGGATTCACAATTCTATGGTTATTATAGGAGTGAATGATCTCCACTGTTACTCGTTTGAGAATACTTCATTTATCTGACAGCGGATTACCTGATTGGAGAGTAGAAAAATCTGCAACTACAGCATTAAATGTAGGACACAAAGTCTTTTTTGGAGGTTATAAGAAATCAACTAACTACGATCGAAACATCTTTTCTGGGATATATGAGATAAACTGGAGCGAAAGAGCAAGACGAGGAATACCTTTTTACTGGCATTACGTAAAAAAGCAGGTTGAAAGGGTCATCAAAGAAGTTAGACCAGACATAGTACACGCACACGATCTCTTCGCAGCGAAAATGATATCTCAATTCACAGTACCATTCATCTACGATGATCATGAATATTGGTCTGAATACGCAAAGATATTGCATGAG
>CAYWRR010000328.1:0-2641 GCA_964460425.1 uncultured Nitrososphaera sp. | reverse complement strand
GATATTTCTTCTTTAGTCTCATACGTTCCTGTATCCCATACAATTACAGTACCAGCACCGTAGGATCCTTTAGGTATTACACCCTCAAAAAGCAGATAGTCTAATGGATGGTCTTCTGTTAGTACTCCAAGTCTCTTTATTTTGGGATCAAGAGAAATTCCCTTAGGTATAGCCCAAGATTTCAACACACCTTCTTTCTTGTCTTCAAGTCTAAAGTCATAATGTAACCTAGTTGCGTCATGCTTTTGTACGACGAATCTACTTCCATTATCTACTTTAGGTTGGTTCGCAGTTCCTCTTGGTTCAGATGTTCTAGCAAAGTTTCTTTTCTTGATATATTCTTCTAACATTTTAGGCTACTCATTGTTTGCCAGTGAATGTCTTTACTACTGACACCCTTAATTGATATCCCACAAATATCACGAGTCTTGTTAGTTGGTTGCACGGACGCATCTTTGACCCTAGAAGTAAACACATGAGATGAAACCTCTAATAGGTACATAGTGGCTTAGATGACTGACTTGGCCAAATACAATCATTATTAGTTGTTGTTGTTCTTGTTCTTGTGATTGTTTTTCTTCTTCTATTAATTTATTTTTTTTACTAGATTTCAATGGATGAGAGACTTATGATATTTACTATCAGGAAGTTGCTTTTCTAATCCTACCACTCTTTTGTCTGGATGGTTTGGTTTCCATGCTTATGCTAGCTTTCAAAGCCTTAAGCAGGTCCGTGGTTTCTTCTTGTTTTTCCTCCTCTTTTTTGATAGAAATCTTTTCTCCCTTAGATTTTGCTTTTATTAGTTTTTCAAGTTCTTTGGCATATGCGTCTGAGTACTGGCCTGGGTCAAATTCTTCAGATGTGAGGTTTTCTACTAATGTTTTCCCCAAAGATAATTCATTAGCATCAATTTTCTGGGAACTATCCAGTCCACCAATTTCGTCCATTGGTCTTATTTCGTCGAGATATTTTAGCTGGTGCATTACCAGGCCCCTCTGATATGCTCTTAACGCTACTAGATGCTCTTTGTCTCTTAACACTACTTTACCTATTGCCATCTTATTAGTTTCATTTAGTATTTTGACAAATAAAGAATAAGCTTTTGTAGGTATGCTGCTAGTGGTTTTGCTGCCTCCCTTCCTTTTCAGCGCATCGGGTCCAACATAATAGCTCTTTTCAACATATAATGGGTCGAATTCTTTTGAGTTTATAAATTCCTTGATTTCAAGAGTGTTCGTTGTTTTTAGCTTAATATTTTCTATCTCTCCTTTTTCTAGAACGACATAGCTACCCTTTGTAATCTCATATCCTTTTTTTATTTCAGCCCATTGAACTTCTCTTTCTTCTACAGGACACCATTTCTTGTATTTGATTTTGTGGCCTTTTTCACATAATTGGTTAAAGGAAGTATACTCTTCTTTCTGTTCTGCGGAGAAAACCTGGATAGGAATATTCACAAGCCCAAAAGATATAACCCCTTTCCATATGCTTCTGGCAATCATCCCACAGTGCAGTAATAATACGCAGACAACCTTTTATCCTTTGCAGGCATCACCCTCACCCGGCCGGATAATAAACAATGCAATACAATCTGAAGGTGAATAATGTCAAGGTAGTTAGTGATAATCTATTGTTAATACCTCGGTCGTTGGTATAATGGTGTAGAAGCAATACCCATATATTTAATACAGAACAATATTATTAAAGTTGATACCTGGTCGTTGTTCTATATTATTGGTTGATGATGAAGTCGATATTGTTAATACTATAAGGCGCTGGTTACAAGCCGATGGTTTTAAAGTTAATGGATTTACTAACCCGCTGCAAGCCTTAGAATACTTTCGAAAGTTTTCCAACGACATCGACGTAGTCTTAACTGATATAAGAATGCAGAAGATGGGTGGATACGAACTAGTAAAAAAAATTAAAGCTATTCGCCCAGAGACTAAAGTCATACTCATGACTGCACTTGACACCGACCCTCAAGATTTGCCTAAAGTACTGTCACCGATAAAGATAGACGGATTCGTATCAAAGTCTGGGTCTTTAGAAAATATGGTAAACACCATTCAAAGAATAATATGAATGGCTATTGCCAGATAGGTACTTCATTTGGATAATGTTCGGCCACTTAAAACCTACTCCCGCCTCTGCTCTATCTAGTTGTAACAATAGATATAGTAGGTGAGACGAAGGCATTTTATATATTCTATGAACAGTACATGACAACATCTGGATGCCTACAATCTTAAAAACTATCAAGTTACGTGTCCCTTCTGACATAATTTATCGTGCTCTTAAGGATACAAGGCTGGAGGAGCTTTTCCCAGAGTTCTTTATTGGAGTTACAAGAAAACTTAGAGCTGATAGTGCAGGTAAGGAGCTGAAATTCTGGACAACCGCTGAGAGAAGCCAGATTGAAATTCACGAAACATTCAAGCTAAGTGTATCTGATGCGAGCAATACGGAAATACAATACATTACGGAGATAAACGTAGATGAAGAAAATGTTGTTGTACAATCAATAGTACAAACGCATATAGCTAATATTTTGTATTCACTTTTGATGCTTGAGACTGGATATGTTAATGGATTGATGATGAAAAAGAAACATATTCTACAATGACTAAGTGTAGGATTT
>CAYWRR010000327.1:0-2647 GCA_964460425.1 uncultured Nitrososphaera sp. | reverse complement strand
CTTGATATAATTCCTTGTTGTATTCTCCCTTGCTTATATGCCAACAAGAGCATTCAATCATGTTGCTATAACTGTTACCGACATAGACTATGCAATACGATGGTATAAAGATGTAATGCAAATGACTCTTTTGGTTGAACCCACAGAGATAACCACCTATGAAAAGGAGCAGATGAACTATGATCCCCATCTTGCTACACTTGCGAGGACAATATTTGGAGCTAAACTTAGAAAGTTCAAGATTTGTCATATGAGTTCTGCAAATGGTGTGGGAATTGAGCTCTTTCAATTCATTGAACCTGCTTCGCAGTTACGTCCAGAAGAAGAAAATTTTCAATACTGGAAAACAGGGTATTTTCATATCGCCCTAACTGAACCCAACATTGAAGAACTTGCAGAAAAGATAGCATTGGCCGGAGGTAAACGAAGAACTGACATACTGGAATTAGTTCCTGGCACAGGCAAGAAAATTTGCTTTTGCGAAGATCCTTTTGGCAACGTAATCGAAATCTATTCACACAGCTACGAACAATTCTGGGCTAATGCTAGTTTTAGGTCTTATTATGAAAGATAATCATCAATCTTCTTTGTTACTTGAGTCCTATTCTTGTCGTAATATCCTCCATTCTTTTGCAATAAGAAAATGACTTGATAGATGTGAGGAGACCTCTTCCCCTAATTCAGATCTATCAGTTCTCCCGCTGGCATTTAATGTTCTGACAATAACAATGATTAGACATCTTCTCTCCTCAATGTTCCTTTTTCTTTTTTCTTTACAAAATCCTTAGGGTCCGCCTTCACGAAAGGCTTGTCCCTCTGTAGATGCATATCTACCAGGAAGTAAGAAAGGATGGCTGGTCACCGGTAAATATTGTGTCAATTGACCTAACTTTAGGGCAAAACCCAATGTTATTTTTTGTTTGATAGACATAATCATGTGTGCTATCATGCTGTTATTAACCATGGCACTAGTAGTTCCAATCTACATGAGTCGAGCATACGATGCTTAGTCAGCAGAGACTTACTATGTACGGTATAAAATACTTCCTAAGTTATCGATTGCTGCCATCGTTAAATATCTACACGGTGCATAAAGATGCAGCATATGACTAAGAGCGAACAAGCGCAAGAAAATCACAATATAAAGGAAGAAGATGTTGTTGCTACAGATAATGATATAAACAAAATTCAAATGACAATACGTTCGGCATCAAGGGTTCTAAACAGCATCAAAACGATGGAAGGGGAGGGACTTGTAGTAAATAGATCATTGCCAAACAATAGAGAATTTGATCCCTTTTTGCTTCTTGATGAGTTTGGTCCACTTGACCTTGCCCCAGGAAAGGTAGGTGGAGTGCCTGCTCATCCTCACAGAGGCTTTGAAACAGTAACATACATGCTTGATGGAAGATTCGAGCACAAGGATTCCCAAGGGCGCTCAGGCAAGCTGAACCCGGGAGATGTTCAGTGGATGACTGCAGGCTCAGGCTTAGTACACTCAGAGATGCCAGAAAAAGAATTCTCGCGCACAGGCGGACGATTGCATGGATTTCAGCTCTGGGTCAACCTTCCAAAGCGATACAAGATGGTAGAGCCAAGATATCAAGAGATTCCAAGTTCCCTAATCCCAGTAGCTAGAAATAGTGATGGTCGCGTAACTGTAAGGATCATTGCAGGTGAAGCTTTAGGCAATAGAGCAGTAATCGATACAAGAACACCTATAATGTACATTCACTTTATGCTTAAGCCTAACGGCAAAGTAGTACAGCATATCCCCAAAGATTACAACGCATTCGCATATGTAATAAAGGGTGTAGGTTTTTTCGGAAAAAATGAACAATCTGCACAGAGAGGACAGATGGTAATTTTTGCAAGAGATGGCGACGAAATATCTATCAGAGCGCCTGCGAATGCAATCTCTCCACTTGATGTGCTATTATTGGCCGGCATGCCGTTGAAGGAACCTATTGTGCAATATGGGCCGTTTATAATGAACACATCTGAGGAAATCCATCAGGCAATAGAGGATTATAGGAGCGGCAAAATGGGCAGGATTGAGCTCTAAACCTTCCTTTCCTTTTTTTAAGTTAGTTTCCTTCTTTTTATTATGATGCGAAGAGGAGTAGGAAGAAGGAGCAATTGAAGTACACCTGCTCAGTAGTAATTTCCTACAGACCTAAACAATTTTTCTCGTTAGTATGTACATGTTCTCTGATGGCTAATGCAAACCAAATAGCATATCATATAGATCTGGTTCCTGCTCAAGACCGTGGCATTAGATGTATTGTAATGTGAATTCTCTATTTTCTTAGAAGAACCTGATCTATATAACACCATTTCCAATTTTCGCCGGGTTCATATGATTTGATGACGGGATGTCCTGTTTCTTTGAAATGTTTTGTTCCATGCTTGTTTGGAGAAGAGTCACAACATCCTACATGGCCGCATGTTAAGCATAACCGCAAATTTACCCAGCTAGAACCTATTTTTTCACACTGCTCACACCCCTTTGTATTTCCATGAATTTTTGGATTTACTTTATCAATGTGAGCGCACTGAATATTTACTTCTTTACTCATGTCTCATCGTAATACTATGACACTTAATATAGTTAAACATACAACAATGGAAAAAACAAGAAAGAAGT
>CAYWRR010000326.1:0-2652 GCA_964460425.1 uncultured Nitrososphaera sp. | reverse complement strand
AATACAAAGATATACCCATCAGAAAATATAATATGATCCACACGGGTGCAAATATCCAGTTCGGTGGAGAAAAAACTGGTTTTTCCAGGGTGACATACCAGCTTGTTACTTCTGAAGCAGTGAATATCGATCCAATTATACCAGCAAACTGACAAATGGTTATTGAAATAACAATTTTAATTTTGTTATACATGCCACAAGGTACTGAATATTTTTTCAATTATTTGATTGTTCTCCAGACCGGGCTAGAGAAAGAATCGACATACTTAATTCATATCTTGAGAGAATCTATGAATCTGTGCATCAGATTTGGCAAATGCTCTTGAAGATTGATGTTTCAATAAAGATCGTTTGACATATTCTTCATAAGGTTCTACCGCAAAATCAAAGTTAAGCTTTTTCAATTCCATCTTACTCAGTAACGTTAAGTACTCCCCCATATCTGATGTCGTTTCTCTTCCAGAGAACTCAGCTCTATGAAGATGTATGATGTTATCAGCTATTACAAGCTTGGCACTATATCGCTCGGTCGATGTATCCAGGTTGTCAATAGTAGACTCTAATTTTTCACTATTGTGATGAGTATAAGCATGTCTTAACACGCCAGTACCAAGCTCGGTTAGCAAAACATACGACCACCAGAGAAAGTGAAAAGGCGATTAATAATCTAGATAAGATAAGAATGGGAGAAGTAGATTTATTACATGCGGCAAAAGAAACCTTGGACCCTTTTCTTGAGAAACTCAACCTACCGGACCCAAGGACCGTTGCCCTCAAAATTGCTCCACTTTAAAACCCACTTAATCCTAGGTTCAAGTCCATCAACCCCTCTTGCCCCGCAGGAGTGTGGTTGGGCCTATTATCTAGTTGCGTTGCATAGTACACTAGCAAACAACAAGTATATCAAATTGTATTATATCTAATATTGTTAAGATCTAAAAAGCTAAAAGCGTCACCTATAAATCATTATGCAGATATTACTATTGACCACCAGTGCTGTGTCATGCACTGCAGACTCCTTATTTAATTGTGCGAAATACTTAGCTAAATAGAATTGGTAGGACAATCTCAAATAGACAATAAACTCAAAGTAGCAGATTTCATGACTGCTAATCCCGTAACAATACAAATAGTAGCAAGATTTCCAGAAGCGACAGCTATCATGGCTTCCAAAGGTATTGGAAACCTTGTCGTGACAGAAAATAATAACAAAAATGTTGTTGGTCTCATTACTGAAAGAGAAATACTTCAGTATCTTTCACTGAATCGAGAAATCCCAAACAAAGAGCTCAGCTCCGTTATCACGCAACCATATACTAAGGTAACTCCTCAGGAAACAATTTATGCAGCCGCTAGATCAATGATTTCCAGCAAAACAAGATTATTGGTATTTGATAGTCAAGATGGTAATGACAACGACAGGCCTAATAGATTAGTAGGAATAATTACTGCCTCAGATATTGTTAGGGCCTATAGGAACACAGACTGGAACCCGCCACTCGAAGGCGTAATGAATACTAGGATATTTGATATACTATATGAAGACCCTATTTTCGCGGCAGTTAGTATACTATATGAAAAAAGAATTGGCAGTGTTATTGTAATCAAAGACAAAAAGCCTCACGGGATATTTACTGAGAGAGATCTTTTGACTAAAGTCATATCTAAAGGCGTGTCGCTGTCTAATAGAGTTGGCGACTCTTGCTCAACACCTTTGATAACAGCACAGCATGGAATACGCGCGAAAGAAGCAGCAAGTATAATGTCTATCAACAGCATAAAAAGGCTTCCGTTGATACAAGATGGTAATATTACATCAATAGTAACAGCAAGAGACTTGGTAGACGCCTTCCAGAAAGAATAGAGGATTGCCAGGGTGAAGTATGTTATTGGCGCATAAGGACTATGAGGATATGCACCCCTGCGGCTATCGCGATGCCCTTATTGATTTCATCGATCCGCTTGAGCAGGACCTGATGGACATCTTCCTTGAAGAAGCGCATGTCCATCTTCAGGCTTGCGATGGGAGGAATGACATTGTTGACTGTGCTGTCCGATACCGTACGCTCTGTAGGCTGCTGTTTCTCCACTATCTTTGGTATTGATTATCGCTTGTGCTTCTCCAAGGATAATGAAAAGAAAGATAAAGAATGGTAGGTACCATATGATACTTGTTGAGAAATGACAAATAAAACTAACTTACATTTGTATGAAAAGCCTAACAAATGTCTAGATTGTGGTGGAAAATTGGCATTCAACGGCCAGAGCGATTTCAATGTACATGTCATATGCGAAAAATGTGGTGCGCGTTTCTATTACGATAAAGAGCTTGGTCACTGACAGAGCTTCTCGTTAGCTATTTACTTTGCTTTGGAAATATTTAAGTCTAGAACCAGTTCAATCCTAATTTGCTAGTCTGTCATTGATTGAACTGCTGCAAAGACTGAAGGATAAAACTGTTCGAGGTATGGTATATGCTACGCCTTATATTTCTAGAATATTATAATCTTAATTTTGTAAATCAATATTACAAGAATACAATGAATAGCAAACTACTAGCTTTTGTTACAATAATGCATATCATGAAGCAGAACTCAAATTCAAGATTGAATTTAGGGCAAACAAACTATTAAAATTATTTTGTTAAATAAC
>CAYWRR010000325.1:0-2679 GCA_964460425.1 uncultured Nitrososphaera sp. | reverse complement strand
AATGTTGCTTGACAGTCAAATATGGGTTCAGATTAATTCTTAAGTTAACAGAGCCACCTAATTCATGGCTCGTTATTATACAGGGAACCGGACATGGCATGATGTAGCAAGTACCTAATGAATTCAGTGCAATTGTACGGACTTTCCTTGAGATGACTGCTAAATAGCAAAAAATGAAATGAAAGATTATTAAAAAATTATTACGGACTTCTTTTCATTAAACGTAGGCTGCGAAGTCTTTTATCTATTGTACTAGAGCTTGGGAATGAGATGAGACATCTGGATTTGAGTAATATTGCGACTGTTAATGCTTGCATTATTCTGATTGCGATCCTGTTTGTATCAACTCATACAATTTATTCCTCTACTCCAGCTATCACGCAACTGCAAACTATTGTTGAAAAAGATCTAACTATCGAATTAGATGGACAAGTGCTAACCAATGCACAGCTGACTCTACCTGCAGTAGGTGAGGGACCATTTCTTGCAGTATTGCTTATTCATGGCTCTGGTGCAGCGGACATGGATGGATATATTCCACCTGAATTATCGGGAATAGAGGATGGATCGAGAATATTTTTGCAGATTGCAGAGTATCTCTCAGAAAGGGGATTTGTTGTTCTAATCTAAGATACGACAAAAGAGGAATTGGTGAAAATGCTACTATCCTTAACCCAGATGTTTTTGGAAATGCTACGGTTCAGCAGCTTCAAAGATATGCTGAAATAGCATTAGATGTGCTCTTGCAACAGCCCGAAGTTGATAGAGATGGCATAACATTACTAGGGCTCAGTGAGGTACAACAATTGCTCCAAGAATCGCTATTGGCAGAATGAACTTGACTCGCTTGGAATAGAGCCAAAACAAAAGACAGAAGAACTTAATGATGACGAAGAACTTGAAAAGCTAGCAGATATTATCAAACAGGCAATGTTTCAGGACTATAAAGTAGCATATAGTGAAAAAGGCGATGCTTATAAAGAAGAAGCAGAATCGACTGTTACTGTTGGTGGATGATTATATTAGAAAATCTGTTTTGTTTTTGTTTTTGCCATCTCGAGATTTGTCTCAATTTCCGGCTGCGTCCCACCGAACCTGCACTGCTGATAAAACTTTGAAGATAGTTGCGGCATTCTTGCTCTAATGTTGTAGAACCTGTGAGGTTCTATCCAATACTACTTACGCCAATTCTACTTTACTGCTATGAGCAGCTGCTAACGAATTGTATTTCACAAGTAGAATAGGCGTTGGTCAAAGGGTAAGGATTAGATGACGAGGTAAGAAAAAGCCGTTTCAACGCTGCTGCTAATCACTAGATGTGACAAATCAAGACAAAATCAACCTTGTCTCTTATCTTACATTCTGTATATATGTGTGATTGTCTACTATATATCTCCACTTAGAACAAAATACTCTAACTATTGCCCTAAATCAGCTATTATTACTGTTATGTAGCCATTAGAAGATACCCTTATTTACAAGGATTAGTCAATTGACTTATGTCAATTCGTTCAATTGTCCTGCTACTGATTGCAATTTTAATTGCAGGTATAGCAGAGTTTACAATAACAGCAAACGCACAGCAGCAAGTAGAATCTGCTAATGGAGGATTGATAGCCACTCTAAATGGTGACAGTTTTAGAATAGGCGATACAATTACAGTTAGTGGTTCTGTTGAGGAGCGGCAACCTAGTTCCTATGTAACAGTAGAGGTAATTGATCCTCAAAGCAAAATAGTTGGATACGGATTCCCTCCTGTAACTGAGGATAATAGGTTTACGTACAGCTTTATAGCAGGCGAGCCAGAGGAGTTTGATCCTAATGAGCCAATGATAATAAGTGGCAACTACACGATGGTAGTACGATATTTCCCGCCGCCAAGTGATGAGTCTGTGATGGAACAAGTAGAATTCTTTTTTGAGTACAACGCTATTACTGACGCAGCAACAGCAGAAACGGACCCCAATACAGAACAAATAACAAATGGTGATGATGAGGGCATAACTGTTGGCGGAACAAGCGCTGCTGACGACTATGATGGCAGGGCACAAGCCGACGGTGCATAGAAGAAGAATGGTCTAACACTACTCTCGTGAAAGATCAACACAAACCGAACATATAGCACAAGCAGTAACGACAATCTCAAGAAGAAGATTTGATATGAGAGTCATGATATGAGAGTAAGGATATCTGTCATCAAACTCCTTTCTATACCTGATCGTAAACATATCTAATAGTTTTCAAACAAATTTTTTACCTGATAATAGCTGAGGTCATGGGTTCATATCCCATAGTTCACTTCTTCTATTCTAGGTAACTGCGATACTAAATTGTGCTTATTTCTTTGAAGCTCTAGTAGCGGAATATTCCTTCATACATGTAAAATATACTGCAACAAGTAGCTAGTTTTCCAATGACCCATTGCAGATGACATGATGGAACATACTACTACACTTAATATGGACGAATTCTTGTTCACTTCCATCATCCAGTCTCTTTTGAATTCACTTATGGATTCATCTGAATTTTCAGCTGCATCCCACCTAGCCCGCTCACTATTGTCGCTATTGTACTTACTCTCATAACTGGTATTATTCCTTGTCTGACTATTTTGGTACTAACCTATTCACACACATTTTACCTCCTTGTGCTGCCATATCTCTATTCTTGATGAATAAA
>CAYWRR010000324.1:0-2680 GCA_964460425.1 uncultured Nitrososphaera sp. | reverse complement strand
ACACAATACATAATCTTACAAGCGCCTCAGCCTTGTCACGTGTACTGTCATTACTATTGCTGCTATTATTTTTATAACCATTATTTACAAATATGGATTCCAGATCACCACCTGTTACTGGCCTTACTTTTAGCGAAAAATTCTCTACAATTAAAGGGTATTCCGTTTTCGGATTATGTATAGGTGGTTGGAGAAATGTAGAAGTAGAGAGATCCATCGACATGTCTTGTTTACATTTAGGGCAAGCTAGAACGCAGCTAAGTTTATCTCCTAACGTCATAGTTCTAATATGCAGCATTAAAGCAATTCTGTCTCCCACAGTTAATTGTCGTACGAGATCCGCATTATTCGGTCCAGTATCGCCAAACCTTACCACCCTCTCTAACAAAGCCGTAGTTTGATACGGTACAGGGTAATTATCAATCACCATTAACAGCTGTTCATCATAACCGTTCAGCTCCCTTAATCTAACTCGTTGCTGCCATGATCTGTTGAGGAATATCCCGTGAGGAATAGTCACAACAGCTAATTGCACGTTCCAGATCTCTAACCCAAGCTAATCATCATATGCTTGGCTCACTGGGTTCAGTTACCGCCTCGTCGCGCTCCCAACCCTCACATTCTAGCTTTATTGTTTGAATCGCAACTGCGTTTGCATTTGCGTCTAAATCGGGAACTGCCTGGTACTCTGAAACCCAGCATCGATAAATCTTGTAGCTTATCACTACTTGACCAGATTCATTATACATTTCAAGAATGATGTCCTTGCGAAAATCCTTGAGCGAAACTTCAGAACCTAAACCTGTGCCATAATTCCAAACCTTGTTGGCCCATTTTTCGAATTCCAGATCATGAGTTACTCCTCTTTCTAATGTGACTGCCTCGTACTTTGTACGACCTGGCGACTTCCTACTAGTACTGGGATCTCCACCTTCTCTATGTTCAACAACCTCTGTACTACGCTTAAGACTAGATACCTTGCTTATTCCTGCTACATATCTACCATCCCATTTAACTCTAAACTTGAAGTTCTTGTAGGGGTCAAATCGAGTTGGATTGACAGTAAATTGTGCCATCGCTCTTACTCACCCTCCTGTCCAGCTATCTGCTGTATCTGCAAGATAACAAATTCAGCCGGTTTCAACGGTGCAAATCCAATAACAACATTGACTATTCCCCTATCAATGTCATATTGTGTAGTAGTTTCGCTATCACACTTGACAAAATATGCTTTCTTAGGATCTGTTCCCTGAAATGCACCCTTCCTAAATAAATCGTGCATAAAAGCACCTACATTCAAACGTATCTGTGACCAGAGCCTTTCATCATTAGGCTCAAATACAACCCAGTGCGTACCTCGGTACAGGCTCTCCTCTATGTAAAGTGCAGTCCTCCTAACTGCCAGATACTTCCACTGATCGGCTAGCCTGTCTGCTCCACGCATTGTACGAGCTCCCCAAACTACCCGTCCTATTACAGGGAAAATACGAAGACAGTTGATTCCCAAGGGATTCAGGTCACCATTTTCTTCATCAGTCAATCTCACAGCTAAGTCGGGCACACCTACCAGGTTTGCTTCAATACCTGCAGGTGACTTCCAAAAGCCACGTTCGCTATCTGTTCTAGCAATCACACCTGCTACAGCACCGCATGGAACGAATTCTTTAAGTCTGCCTTCTTCTAATGGATTGGGAGCTCTGATACGGGGAAAAAAGATCGCTGCATTTTTGTGTCGAGCAAGCCCAAAATCGGAGCCATCTATACCATCTCTTGCTGCAGCTTTATTGTTCCAATTACTCGGTGGATCGACTAATAGTACTGCATGTCTTCCTTCGCAATATTTTAACGCATCTGCGTAAACTCCAACCGGTGTAGTTTGATCCGTGGTGTAAGGAGGAATACAGAGAAGATTAAAGAGATCCGCATTATCCAATGCGTATATCCCGATTTTATTGTTGGGAGAACCTCTGACTTGCTGGTCAGAAAGAGTCTCACCATCACTTCCTGAAACCATGACAGCAGAGGCACTTTCTGGTGGTCGTAGCCCCAGCAGGGGCTGATTAGCCACACGAATAATATTTGATTGTTCGTCAAGAACTCTGGTTAGAAACCGTGGATTCTCTAGAAAGGTCGAAATATTGCGAAAGGTTTCCCTAGCTCCAGTTCTTGTGTCGGTAACTATAAGATTGAAGAGGGTGCTGTCTTCTGCCAACTTGTCTTTATCTACCTCATGATCAATTATAATTGATACATCGTTGCCCCACACACCCGGATTTGATGCTCTAAATTCCAGCTCAAAGTCAATGTTCATAGATAGAAGCAGCATGCCCTCTGTACTGACAGCGGTAAAGGTATGGCTCGTACCTGCAATTGTGAACGTTGCTCCTGTACGCTCGGCATTTAGTGTAATATCTAAAGTAACAGCAACACCAGCATCAGTTCCAGATAGAGTAATGGTATTAGCATCTGACTTTGTGACCTCAGCCTCTTCAACCCAGTCAATACTGAAATGCTGCATAAAAAATTGTCTGAGTTTTTCAGTCTCTGTCTCATTATCTGGAACCTGCTCCCATAGGAAGGAGAATGTTTGAGGGATAATCATGAATAAATGTAATCTGTTATCAATACTGACAGCGGTAAAGGTATGGCTCGTACCTGCAATTGTGAACGTTGCTCCTGT
>CAYWRR010000323.1:0-2682 GCA_964460425.1 uncultured Nitrososphaera sp. | reverse complement strand
TAACTCATCTTCTACTTCTTCTACAGCAGTAGTCTCAGTAGTATTATTACCCGTAGTAGTAAGTAGTTGCTGTTGTATTGACAGCACCAGTAGCAATAACGAGGATTGTTGGTGCCACCGTGAGAAGGTTTGCTGCTGTTACTATAAAGTTATTCTTTATGTTGTTGTTGAGACGATGCATTTCGCTTCCAAATAGAATATTATAGATAAAGGACTTCTCCATTAGTTCAGTGAGGGAGAAAAAATAATCAGTCAGTTATTGTTATTGGCTATCTTGTACTATGCGGAAATAGCTTTTGTATTGAACTGACAGAGAAGTAGAAAGAAGTAAAACAAAAATAATAAAGGAGTTAGGCAAGCAAAAAATTTCTAATTATATACTCTGTTATCTTTTTGTTATTATCATTCTAGCAGCGGTGATTGTGATGTTGTTACTTCTGTCATCGTAGCTCCTACTAGAGCAGCAATACTTGATGCAGCAGCAATTATTGCTATTGTGAATATGGGTGCTACCACTACTAACACATATTATTATCTTTCTTTTTTCTTATTGAGAGGTATCTTAGCGCCAAGCGCGAACATAATCTATTAATGCATTCGCTTGATTGCAAGATGTTGATGTATGTTCGGTGTTAGTAAGAAAAATGTTCCCAATAACTAGAATATAGTAATACAAGAATAAGTATTTACTTTAGCTATTTTTGTTAGTAACATATAACTGCCTAAGGTAATAGCAATAGATTGTTCTTCTTCTCCTTACTTCGTCAATACCTTTTTCTTGATGTTGATTCCATAACGCTATATGATCTATCTTTATAGATGCCTAAAGATGCGGGTCTTTCCTAAGTTTTTTCTAAACTCTCTAGCTTCCCAAGTATTAATTATGGGTTATAATACAAAACATGGCCGCTGTCTCTAGTACAGACACACTTCTTTGCACCATCTGGTTCTATAGCAAAATATTTTATGTGAACATTGCGGTGGTGAATTTAGTGGGGTCACTCTCCATAAATACAGCATTGCTTTTTGTTGCAGACAGGCACAATGCTTTCAGAGCCGCATACTCCCAGGAATTGTACCATCGGTGAGCAGCCTACAGACTCCGAAACTATATTAGCACTGGAAAAGCTGGACGCCATTGTCATTCTACAATATCGCACTTACAGCCAACTAGAACGTACTCTCCTCCATATCTCTTGACAGTCGTTAGCATACCACTTCTATACTGCTATAACTCTTCAGGGTCAGTTACTTCATACATATCAATAACAATATACTGCCATATCGTCAGAACATACTTATACGTTAATAATGGTTGTAGGCCAAATTCATCTCTACAAGGGTTTGACAGAAATAAAGATACGATAGCATCCATGGGAAGGCAATAATTCAAGCCCAAGGTCTAAGCCTTGTTGTGAGATTAAAGTGAAATGGGGAATATAACTTTAGGATAGCAATCATGCCAAATCCATTTCCAAACTTTTCTATTGAAGGTGTATTTGTATTTTCTTTTTGTTATTGTAGTAATACATCATATTCAGCTTGACTTATTAATCTCTGAACCTCTCTATACTGACTGAAAGATGTATGACGAGCACAACAACAAAAAGAAGTAGTAACTGTTACTACTTGGCATTTGCAGGCGCTGCTGTTACTGGAGTGCTTCTGTTGTCAATTGCAGGAATGCCTTCTCTTAGCAGCGCTCAACCGCAAGGACAAGGATTAGAACAACAACAACGCGAACAACTACAACTCCTGCTAAGAGATTTCCCAGCTCAAAATGATACAAGGACAGTTGCAGCAGGTGGAGGAGGCCCTGTATCTGTAGTAACTTGGTTCGTCCCACAAAACGTTAGTATAAACGCAGGTGAAACAATCACATGGATAAATCCATCAATAGTCGCTGAACCTCATACTGTTAGCTTTATCAGAGAAGAGGGTTACTTTGCAGCCCTAGAATCACCTTATCTGATTGCCAATGGTACAGAACTAACCCCTGCAAATCCTGACGAGAGAAATACTGAACCATTCATAATTCCGGGCCAGAATGACACCACAACCAATACCATCATCATAGCCAATAACAGATCCGCAAGCCCAGTTGTCATAGACGCTCAGAACAATGTCACATACCTACCGCTAAATGCAAACTATACCATGACCGGCGATGAACTGTATGTCAATTCAGGTTGGATATGGCCAGAAGGTCAGATTCCGCCAGGTACACCACCAATCACATCATTCAGCGTCAAGTTTGAAAATGCAGGAACATATGACTATACCTGTCTACTACATCCCTGGATGACAGGCCAAGTAATAGTGCAGTAA
This sequence comes from uncultured Nitrososphaera sp., assembly GCA_964460425.1. Lineage (GTDB taxonomy): Archaea > Thermoproteota > Nitrososphaeria > Nitrososphaerales > Nitrososphaeraceae > Nitrososphaera. The sequence goes on along the minus strand of CAYWRR010000323.1, from coordinate 354 downwards.
AAAGTAGTCGAAATCAACTCTTGTTATTTTCCTTCCCTTTTTTCTTCTTTTAATCTCAATTTCCATAATGAAACAAGGACATAAGTGTTAGTTGTAGTCTCTCAGATACTGAACAGGATAAGAGCAGGCTGAAATGTAAAACCTTATCTAACGCCGATACATAGGTCTACTATTCGAAAAGGTGCAAGACTCTATTTTGTAAGCGTTAGAAGCATCAGAGAGGTAGGAATTAGGCTTGATGAATAGGAACAACAGCAATAATTATCATATTAATAATAATGCTCCACAAGAAGAAGACGCAAACCATGATGATAATGAGGATAATGACGACAAACTCCTAGCTAGACTGCTCAT
>CAYWRR010000322.1:899-2698 GCA_964460425.1 uncultured Nitrososphaera sp. | reverse complement strand
TGTGTCCTGTCAGCAGAGCCATATTCTGATACAGTAAGAACATTTTCAGCCAGTTACAAATTGATACATGATTTCTCCTGACAAAATGGCTTATTCTTTCTGCCGTTCTCCTAAGGGAAAGTCCTGAAAAATACAAGTACAAACCATAACCAACATACTCTGAAGGTGTTCTGTTTCTGCTATTCATAAACGAGATAGAACGCCTTCAAGCTGTAGAGTTTCTTAAATGAACAGAGCCACGCATGAGCTCAAGTAACTTATTAACTGATAAAGATACAAGGGCCAAATGGAATTTCGGCTGCGAAGGTGTAAAGGGAAGAATGAAGGGCAAATCACTAACGCGTCTACCATTAGACGAAGGGTTTTGGTCCATTTGGGTAGATTTCTATCCTGATACTCAGGTGTACGGAAAATAAAATAACTAAGAGGCGATTAAGGTGGAAGAAATAGAAATTCAGCTAGGAGAGTTTTTCATCTATGAGAGCCTCGAAGGACGGAAATGGATGCGCACCTTCCAACATTTCCATTTCTGTGCCGTCACTATTGAGGATCAAGAACGAAGGTGTAGTATCAAGATCAAGCTCTTCAGCTAAGGCAAGATCCCTATCTATATTTGATCGGTATTTCTCACTGTCAAGGCATGAATCAAATTGCTCACGGTCAAGTCCTATCTCTGATGCAAATTCTTTCAGTTTCTCATTGCTTGCCCAGCCAGAGTCTACGCCTTGCTGGTTTTGAAATAGTATCTCATGATATTCCCAGAATTTGCCTTGCTCGTTGGCACATTCCGATGACAATGCTGCTGAAAATGAATCTTCGCCACGCCATGGAAAATGTTTAAAAACATATGCCACATGTCCTCTATCTATATATTCACTTTTAATTTCGGGTTCAGTTGATTCTACATGTCTTTCACACCGAGGGCACTGAAAATCACTAAAGTCAACTACTGTAACTGGAGCGTCTAAACTACCAAGAACTGGAGAGCCGCCAGTAGCATTGGTGCCTGAAAGGGATCTTAGGGATAATGGGTTATGTGAAGTACTGCTATCATCAATTGCAGTTTGTACAGATGTCAATGGTTGTTGGAGCGTAAGTGTGCCTAATACTAATGCAACTATAGCTGCTCTTATGTAGCTGTCTTGCTGGTCCATAGGCTACCTCTAGAAATATTCTATTTATTGTTTCCCTATAAAATAGGAAGAAATGATCAAACTGTTAAATTGGGAATAATGGTTCAGATTACTTGAGCAATCGATTGTACTTTTGTGACAGAGATACTTTCAAATAATAAGACTAGCTAGGTACAACATTTTCAAAGCAGACCCATTTTTTTCTTCAACTCTTCATGCTGTATTTTGTACTTCAATACATACAGAGAGCATACTAGCACACAGATTTTATTCCTTGTAAGGTATGGAGTGATTGGATATCCAAGATAATAGTAGTGCATTACAACCATTAGTATCTGTTTATCAACTGGAAGCAAAAAGACTCTATCAAGAATTGTTATAGATGTAGAGTAGAGATAGAAGCAAAAACATCGATCTCAAGGTGGATAGCCATAGTGTCTGTTACGTTTATGCAACCATGGGAATTTATGAATCCAGCAGTAGGTTGCACTAGATGATGGTTCGGCAGATGGCATAGTTATTTGAATAGTTTTCATTTAGAAACGCAAAGGGTGCAATGCTCAAACCATTCAGTAAATCCACTACTGAAGGGCTCTCCTTTATCACATTCAGTTATCAGAGCCTTCATTGCAGTCAAATCTTGAAGTATGGTGTCTACTCTGGACT
>CAYWRR010000322.1:0-889 GCA_964460425.1 uncultured Nitrososphaera sp. | reverse complement strand
TTACAAATTTTTAGAAATTTCACATAGACTACTTTTTCGAACCTACTTCAAAGATAAGCAATTTGTATTAATTCTTGAGCCTTAATAAAACCATTTCATCTAGATATGTATATACACTCAATCCCATATAGAAGCATCAGTGACGTAAAGTTCGCTAGGTTATCTTATAGTATTTAGATGGTATATCCAAACACAGCAAACAATATATGCCATTGCAAATCAGATCTGTCAAGATAAGAATATTTTTGAACTATTTAAGATGAATTTGTATCCTTAGAATAAAGCCTTTTTCGTTCATTGATAACCATGAGCCTATATGCTTGATATCAGTAATAACCATGACAGCATCGAAAATGTTCTCATATTTCAAGGAGGGGGTTCACTTGGAGCCTTTGGCTGCGGCGTCTTCAAGGGCTTTGCAGATAACGATGTTGAAGTGGACATAACTGCAGGCACGTCAATTGGCGGAATAAATGCTGCAATACTGGCAGGTACCAAAGATGATCACCCGGAAAAAGCCCTTGAAGAATTTTGGCTAGAAATTGCAGAGAATTCAATTGACTGTAATCCTATTTGGAGATGGGTAACGTCTTGCAATGGCAAATGCAACAAGGTAAGGATTATTATCCTTCCTCATCTACCCACAATCATTTTAGTATCAACGCAATGAACGGGCAACTGAAAAATATTTTGTCCTTCTACGGTTCTGCGATGTGCGGCAATCCCAAAATGTTCCTGCCTAGATGGAGATCAGGATATGCAGTAACTGACCCACAATTTTTCAGACCTGATACTTGGACCCGCATCTACGATCACTCGCCTCTAGTAAAGACCCTTGAAAAATACGTCGACTATGACAAGTTGCGGCCTGCGGGAAATCCAAACACTC
>CAYWRR010000321.1:0-2698 GCA_964460425.1 uncultured Nitrososphaera sp. | reverse complement strand
ACATTGTGTTAAGTAGCTTCGACGTACATAGATTCAGCTCTACTATAACTTCAACAAACATTGGCTTAGCAGGTCATAGGTATTTACCAGTTGCTTTATTGAAAGCGGCTCTGTTAGACTAAATTCTTTTACTTTAAAGCGACATTGCTTCTTTTCTTTTGTATAATAGTACCAATTGATTGCTTTTGCTATTAGATTGATTTGTTTTCTATACGTGCGCATTACTTATGCTATTTGAAGTACATGGTGATAAATCAAAGGCGTATGCTGATAATATATCTGATGACTTTGCTGTTCTTTACGGTGAAAATTGGTAATTATAGTCCTTAAGTTAACAAAGCCTTTAAAGCTTAATAGTAACTTACATTTATTGACCGCGCGTAGGACTCGGTTGGAAGAAAATAGCAGTCTTATGACTAATCGGCTGACATATAGCCCTGATGAGGATCCTTTCGGTAAGACGTGGGAAGAATGGACCGCGGAATGGTGGAAATGGGCGTTATCGCTACCAAAAGGCCAAAACCCAATAACTGATACTACTGGCAGAAATGCTTCTTACAATCAAAGAGGTCATGTATGGTTCTTGGCAGGTACATTTGGAGGTTTGGCTGACCGTACATGCAAAATACCTGCAGGGAATGCAATCTTCTTTCCCATTTCTTGCAACGAAACATCATATGCGGAATGTCCTAACTTAAATACAGAGGCACAGTTAAGGGTGTTTGCCAAAGCCGATATAGACCAAGTGAAAACAATAAGGGCAATAGTCGATGGACAAAGATTACCTCATTCAGATTTAAGGAGATTGGAATCTCCACCGTTTGAAGTTACTTTGCCCCAAGAGAATGTCCTTGGAGCTCCTCCTGGAAGGACAAAGTCAAAGTCTGACGGCTATTGGGTCTTTTTGAAGCCTTTGGCGGCGGGCAGACACGAAATTCACTTTTTCAGCAACTGCAGCACAGACGCTCTACTTGTAGAAGCACATTACCTTCTGACAGTCCGATAAAAGAATATACACGATGTCAGACGAGGATCGCTACTTCCCCGCTATAATTTGAGGATATCTTAACAAGACATCTTGTATCTTGAAAAATTCAGGATATCCTTGTTAATTTGTCGCCATATTTTATACACTAGCTGACAACCTTATAAGCAAGTTACGCTTGCCTAAAATCTATGGATGCTAAAATGCAGAATAACTTTGAGAATGTTGATCTACACAAAGTTGAAGAATGGTACGAATGGGTTTTCAGGCTGAACCATGAACGGAATCCATTTCACCCTACGGTGGGAAGCAAATATTGGGACGCGAAAAATGACGACTCCAAGATAATTTGGCTCGCAGGAGTGACAGCTACAACCAGGCCGGCCTATAAACCTAACAACAATCCTAACTTGGAAGAAATAGTAAACGGCGCAGAAGCAAAAGTAGTATACAACGATGGAAATGGAAAACCTATAGAAAGGCTGCCACAATCCATAATTAAGCGTAGTATTTCTTTGAACAAAGGCCATAGGAGAGACTTATACATTCCTGCATCCACAGAACTTGCGACTGAGGCAAAATATCCAAAATTGAAGGAACATCTGGCCGAGCTTGCTAAGAAAATAATTGATAGAGAAGATCCACCTGCATTCGTTGAGTTTAAGTCTGCAAGTGGGAAGAATATACAAGAGCTAAAGGGAGAACAACTGAAAGCTGAATTCCGTAGAAATGGAACCATTGGCCAGCTTACTGTTCCCAAAGATAACGTCTTTATGCTGCCTGAAGGAAATGGAGCTGCCGCATTTTCTGAATATGCTGTCATACTCAAGGGTCATGCATTGGAGCCAGGCAAGAATAAACTGAGGTTCGGAATTAAAGGGAAACATCCTGCTGAGTTCAGCTATGAAGTGGAATATGAAATAAATGTATAGACTATACCTCGAAGGGTAACAAAAATGGAATAACGTGACGTTGTAGATACGATGGAAGAAAATGTTCTGCCAGTTTTTGGACTTTGTTCTGCACCTTATGTAATAGCATATGCAGAATGAACTGCCAAACAGCAGGAGTGTGCACTTCAAATGCCAAAAGACAGAAATCCCATCAGCGATGTTAAAGGATAACTGCTAGAAGAAACCACATTATTTGCAGTTTCGATCTATTAGTGCTCATGCACAGAATATCAGCACCCGAAGACAGAATTAGAATTGCGAGCTTGTTCCAAAAAAGTCATTACTTCAAGTGCAACATTGATGGAAAGCATGCAGGATAATTGGATTTGAAAAGTTACGTATACAATTGCTCCTATATTTCGTATGTATCTGCTCTGAGATAACACGTTTTGATTGCCGACTGGAAAGAGCTAAGCAGTCATAGATAGTTATTGAGTATTTTCAAACCTATTCTTGGTGAAAGATAGATGAGATCTATTTTATGAGCTTGTTCGCAACTGACGAATATGGCCATCGAGATTGCATCTTAATTCACTTATCTTATGCATACTATTTGCTCGTATCTTACGAGAAACATCGAACGGTTCTTAATCATAATGGCACACCATAAGGATATCGATGGACGGAATCAGATATTACAGGATAGGCTCTGTTAAATTAAGGTAATTGGTATAGCTAGGTATGTCCTAGCTTTTCATGAACAATGAATAGAAGAAGAAGAACTAGAATACATTCAGCTATATAGTTAGGTACGGCAACT
>CAYWRR010000320.1:0-2707 GCA_964460425.1 uncultured Nitrososphaera sp. | reverse complement strand
ATGTCTTTCTTTGGCTCTTTCTTTGCCATTCCTGAAGAGTTTAAATGATAGCTTGGGTTTGAAGAAAATGCTGAAAATCTATCAAGCAAGATAAAAGTATCAGTCAGACATATTTTGATTTTGCTATTCTCAAATACTAGAAATGGAAAAATTTATCTGATCTCCTTAACCATGATAGGTTAGTGAGTGAGCCATTTGAAGACCATGTACCGTTCCAGTTTGAATGACCACAATTTTTCAACCTTAGCGGCTGATTTGGCTGAATGTGGTAGAAACTTCTACTCGCGGGGTTGGGTTCTGGGCACCAGCGGTAATTTTAGCGCGGTAGTTTCAAGGGAACCATTGCGTTTGGTTATCACATCCACTGGATTGGACAAGAATGACCTGCATCCGTCACAATTTCTGGAGATCGATGGCTCTGCTAATGTTATCCGAGGTGAAGGAATGCCATCGGCTGAAGCAGTTTTGCATCTTACAATTGTTCGCTGCATGAATGCAGGTGCAGTTTTGCATACTCACTCAGTGTGGAGTACGGTTCTATCTTGCACTCACGCATCCGAGGGTGGCGTCTCCGTTGAGGGCTACGAAATGCTGAAGGGACTCAAGGGTGTTCGAACTCATCAGCACTGCGAGCGGCTGCCGATATTGGAGAATTCTGAAGATATGATTGAGCTCTCCCAAGGGATTTCTACAACTATACTTACTTGTTCTGATATACACGGGTTTCTTCTGCGGGGGCATGGACTTTATACCTGGGGCGACGACCTACGGGAAGCCAAAAGACATGTTGAAATCTTAGAATTTCTGATGGAAGTACTGGTTCGATCCTCTTCTTCTTCCTCCTCCTCTTCCTCTTCCATAGCACGCATCAAGTGATCTTTATGGCGATTCTTTACATTCCCGATGAAAATCGATCGTTGTATGACTATAACAGTATTCGAGACTTTCTCAAAGGGATTAGTATTGACTATGAGCGATGGGAGCCTGTGAATGACATTCCTGCAGACGCATCTGCTGAGGAGATTCTGAATGCATACGCAGAACAGATTGATGAGCTTAAAAGCCGCGGCGGATATCTGACTGCAGATGTCATTGATGTGAACCAGAATACGCCTGGGCTAGATTCGATGCTTTCGAAGTTCAATATTGAGCATCGTCATGATGAGGACGAGGTTCGGTACATCCTGGATGGACGAGGACTATTCCACATTCATACACATGAGGGCCCTGTTGTGGCAGTCGAAGTCCAAGCGGGGGACTTGATCCGAGTTCCACGTGGGACGCTTCACTGGTTCAATCTTTGCGGTGATAAACGAATACGTGCCATACGTTTGTTCCAAGACGTGTCCGGCTGGACTCCGCACTACACACACAGTTCGATTGATCAAAAATATGAACCGGTCTGTTGGGGTCCCAGCTATATTCCCCCAAGGCAGACGACTGCAGCGAAGCAGTAGTACTAGTTGTAGTAGTAGCAGCCCGTGTCACCACCACCGACCGCCAGCGAGTCTAGAATCTACACCATTCTTCTTGACATCGAAGGCACAACGACGCCAGTCGACTTTGTCTATCAAACGCTCTTTCCATACGCCAGCCGAAACTTGGAACCTTTCATTCGGGAGCACGTTATGGAATCAGAGATTAAGTCGTTGATCCAACAGTTGCACATTCAGCATAACATCGATGAACAACAAGGGTTGAAACCTCCTCCTTGGGTGGACGAGAACGAAGAAATGCTATTACATTCAGGTATTGAGTACTGTCGGTGGTTGACCTCCAGAGACAGTAAGTATACTGCCCTTAAATCTCTGCAAGGCAGGATCTGGCAAGAGGGATATGCCAAAGGGGAATTGCATGGACAAGTTTATTCAGATGTACCTCCTGCCTTCAGTCGCTGGAAGCGGCAGAATCGAGAGATCTGTATCTATTCGTCTGGTAGTGTTCTTGCACAGCAGCTCCTGTTCAGAAGCATCACCTCGGGGGATCTAACGCCGCAGATTACAGCCTTTTTCGATACTAGGATTGGGTCAAAGACGGAAATCAGGAGCTATAATAGAATTGCAGATTCCCTCTTAAGGAAACCAAATGATTTTGTATTTGTCTCTGATGCAGTAAAGGAAGTTGAGGCAGCGCAGGACGCTGGAATGCAAGCGATCCTTTGTATTCGCAGCGGCGGAGATATGGATACTATTACTATTACTACCCATTTGGCAAAAGAAGTAAAGATCATTCACAGCTTCGATGAAATCTTCCCGGCTAGCTTCTAGCCCCTGGAGTATCAAGTCTCAAGGCCATCACGTAAGCGAAACTACTGATAGTTTCTTTGTATAACGTATTGTCAAAAAAAAGAGTTAGAGGGCATCAACTCCTAGTGAAACTATCCAGTTTTTGAGGAACTGACAATCCATTAGTGGTTTACATTCTTTACTAATATAGTCAAGAATTGCAAATTGGTTAGAAAATGGTATGGTAGAATGGCCTCGGAGTGAATATGTGCAGGTTGACCGCCCATGATTAATGATTATATAAATACCAACCAAACAACCAAACAACCAACCAATGACAGCCAAATGCAAGATGTATGATCATACATTGCCAATCATTGGAGTCGTCTGTCTGGGAATAGTTGTGGCGTTCTTAAAAATATGATGTCTACGGATCCTTTGCTGTTTAAAAAATAGCTTCCTGATAGATCTTTCTTTTATTC
>CAYWRR010000319.1:0-2720 GCA_964460425.1 uncultured Nitrososphaera sp. | reverse complement strand
TATACAGCATCATGTTGTTGGTTGACGGAGAAGTAAGGAGGTCAAAGAAGAAAAGAGGAAATGATAGATATTATTTTAAAATGCAGCATCTGTGGCCAATTTTTCAGTCAAAGATCTGAAAGATCATAGGGACAAGGGCCACTGGATAACAAATTCAAAGATACTAAGAGTACAAAAATAATAACCTCGCTTGTTGCCATAAGTTGTTTTATTAACAAAATCGCTGAAATTGATAGTATTCTTTACCATTATCTTTACAATGTAAAAATGTTATTGCATACTGATCTGGTTTCATACACTAGACAGAGACAGAAGGTATCCCAGGGAGAATGCCCATACTCTGGAAATCATCCAACTCTTTATTATGAGAAGAAGGACAAGAGTCGTATAGCATAACAAAAAACTAGTATAAAAGATGACAAGAGTTCAAAAATGTATCTCTCCCTCTAGTGCACAATCCTGGTCCTTAGTGGAATATCTCTGTCTGTAGCTCTCCTGCGGCTATACCTGTTTCTTCTTCTTCTATTGTGTTTGTTGGCTCCCCTATTCCACCGCCGGGGCTGAAGAATACGGGAACTGAGAAAAATAGGACTAATCCTACTCCTGTAGCTATTGCTACTACTATCACTATCCACCAATATGTCTTTCGTCTTCTTGGCCCGCGACCTTCTTTACCGTAAGTAGTAGCCATGTTCTGTTTAGGTGGGTGGTGCAAAATGTTACTTAAGCTTATAATCCAATATTATAGATCTAGAACAATGTGAGAGTACGTCGTCCTTCCTTTCTAATTCTGCCGGTAGTCCTGGTAGTAACTCATGTATCAATTCTAAATACTATAGAGACAAGTAGGTTGTTATATGGTAGAACTACGTTGCAACAATTGTAAGCGAGTATTTCAGTATTCTGGTGATGAAAAATTCTTTACGAGTTGTCCACAATGCAATGCTCGCGTTCTAATTGCAAACCCAAGAAATTATGGACGAAACAATCCCAACATCTGATAATCTAGAACCCTACGGTATTATACAATTGATCGCTGAGGGAGGTCATGTTAGCTTTGGTAATCTACAATAATCATACTACGTTGCTGCTTTCCTCAAAAGTTTCAGGGCTACTCTCGTAACATAACGGCCTTGCTAAAAATAACCGGATAGTATCTTCTAAAAAAAGTTACTCATACTTTCATCTTCACTAACCCCTCCAATTTATGCCGTACAGGCAGCTATGACTATAGCTATGTGAACCTAGTTTCTGCTCAATTCATGCAAAAAGAAAAGGTATCGTCTGCAAGTTTAACAGGCGTGCAGCATATTCCAAAATGCACCTAAGAGTTATTAGCAATGTGTATCCATCTCAGGTACGCTCTGACAGACAATCATTTATGATGAAATGATTGAATACATATAGAGGCTACCTAAAGTGAGAAAGTGATAGAGTTTCATTTGCCTTCATTTGTCTCTGTGTCCTGATCTTCCTTACAGCTTCTTCAAAATGGCGCAACATTACATGTGCTTCTGACGCATGTTTGGCTGCTTCTTCCGGCGTCGGGTACTTTGCTAGATATTCGTGTAGCACAAGTGATACTGCAGTATTTGCTACTGCACTTGTGTCTGCTCCACTAAAGCCTTCAGTAATGTCTGCAATTTTCTGTAAGTTAACATCAGATGCTAATGGTTTGTCTTCCGAATGAATCTGGATTATCTCCTTTCTTGTTTGATTGTCTGGATTTGGTATCATAATTATCCTGTCGAATCTTCCAAGCCTCATAAGCGCCGGATCGACCATGTCCGGTCTGTTAGTTGCAGCCAAAACAACTACACCATGCAACTCGCTTATTCCATCTATTTCAGTAAGAAGCTGAGATACTATCCTGTCAGACATACCACCACGACCCTCTATGCCTCCACCTCTTGATGGTGCTATTGAGTCTATCTCGTCAAAGAAAATCACACAGGGTGAGGCCTGTCTTGCTCTTCTGAAGATTTCTCTTATGCCTCTTTCAGACTCGCCTACCCACATAGATAAAAGCTCGGGTCCTTTTATACTGATAAAGTTGGCGTCAGATTCTGTGGCTACAGCCTTCGCAATCAAAGTCTTGCCTGTACCTGATGGTCCATGCAGCAAGATGCCTTTTGGAACTGTGTGACCTATCTTTGAGTATAGATTCGGATATTTTAGTGGCCATTCTACAGCTTCCTGCAATTCCCTTTTTACTCCTTCAAGTCCCCCAATATCCTCCCATTTTACATCTGGAGTTTCTAAGAAGACCTCCCTCATAGCAGAAGGCATTACGTCTTTTATTGCCTGCTCAAAGTCGCTTTGTGTTATTACGAGTTTATTTAGTGTCTCTGCAGGAAGCTTTGTTTCCTCTAGATCTATTTCAGGAAGCTTGTGTCTTAGGCACTTCATTGCAGCCTCTTTGCAGAGGTATTCTAGGTCTGCTCCCACAAAGCCATGGGTTACTGCTGCAATTCTTGAATGGTCTACACTTGAATCAAAGGGCATGTTGCGACTATGCACCTGAAGTATTTCTAATCGACCAAATTTGTCCGGAACTCTAATCTCAACTTCCTTATCGAACCTTCCAGGGCGTCTTAGCGCCGGGTCAAGCGCATTTGGCCTGTTCGTTGCAGCGATGATGATAACTCTTCCTCTTGTCTCTAACCCGTCCATTAGCGACAGCAGCTGCGACACGACTCTTCTTTCTACTTCACCTGTAA
>CAYWRR010000318.1:0-2750 GCA_964460425.1 uncultured Nitrososphaera sp. | reverse complement strand
CCCATCATAGCCTGTTTTCCCATCCCATGCATCATCATGAGTTCTTCTTTTGAAAGCTGTTCACTTAACAATATCTCTCCATTTCCCGGGTCTATTATTACCTTACCGAAATTCATGCTAGGGTCTATCACCACAACATTGTAAACCAAATATCCATTGATTTGGTCAAGCTCTGATGATACTGCGTGCGAGTTATTACCTATAGAACCTTCTGCAGTAGTGGCAGCATCGCTCAAGCTTACATTTACTTTTGACGCAATTGCTTGGTGTATCACATCCATCATGTTAATCGAGCTTGTAACATTTTGACTAGGTTTCGTTAACATACCGGGGGTCATGTTACCACCAGCAGTAGCCATACCAATACCATTAGTAGACATCATTTGAGCGTCTGCAATTTGTCTTGCGGTAACGTCTCCTAAAGCCCAAACTGCTGTCAGCATTAAGGAGCCAAAAATAGCTATTGCAGCTAAAATTTCCGTACATCTCATAATAAATACATATGGTGAATGGACGTATATTAGGATTATTAATGTCTAATGCCACATGTGTCCATTTTCTTACAATAACTAGACATCATTATACTATATCATATCAACATATTGAGCTCTATGTGACGGAGGATGAATTCTCTGTAATGCAGTGCATTCCTACTACCTATATTTTGAATATGCGAATCTTCTTTGAAGAAAAAATGGAGAGGGTCTCGAAAAGCAGTAGTAATCTATCACCATCTTCAATATTATCAATAGTAGCTGGATCGCTGATAATTATAGGCAGTGTGGTGCCTATAGGTATGCTAGGTATGTCAGGACATTACGGTATGATGTCTAGATTTGGCACCGGTGAAACTACGGGAGGCTGGTGTGGACCTATGGGAGGCTGGTGTGGACCTATGGGGGGAGGATTTGGTATGATGATGCCCTTACAGCCATCCACGTGGACTGCAATCCCAGTTATTTCTGCCATTTCAATTGGTATCGGCGCAGTTCTGATAGTTGGTGGATACTTAATTTATAGAAGGCCAGAAAGTGCAGGCAAATGGGGAGTAGCAATACTGGTCACATCTGTAGTTGGCTTATTAAACATGAGCGGTTTCTTTATCGGCCCTATACTTGGAATAATCGGTGGAATACTAGGTCTGACAAGAAGGTGACCTTATTCAGAATACTCGAATAGACAAAGACAAATGTGGGTACAGCATCTCAAGAAAAGAAGAAGAAAACACTTTTCGATAAATATATCCGGACATGCGATACTGACTTTTCTCCAGATAATCTAAAAGTCTACAGACAATAGCTGTTTATTGGCTCCATTACAAGTCGATGTTTTAATTTCCTAGGTGAAAATTACATACCTGCCAGATTAGATGAGTTAACATAATAGGGCGACAAGTCTTGAGTGGCTAGCGGGATTTGAACCTTGCTGGTAAGTGGGTTGTCAAATCAGGAGAACTAGCAACAAATCTGTAGATCTATAATCTAGCTTCATATATGATGTTATATGGTGTTTGTATAGCACGTCTAAATTGTCTGAAGCCGCCTGCTTTCACAATTTCACCTATTTTTGCTTCTCCTGCTTGTGCACCAAGAGCCGGTCCATGATTGGCAATTGAATCAGGAACGCAGACCATTGTAGAGCCAGCATAAAACATTCTACCTAATGGATTCAAGTTCTCTTCGATTCTGTCGTTGGCGAATGGTTCTACTATCATTACTGTTCCATCCGATTTGAGGGATCGTAAAGCATGAGAGACAGCACCTATAGGGTTTCCTATATGATGAAGAATGTCAAAGAATGTAATCAGATCATAATCTTCATTAGTTTTGGCGTAAGATGGATAATCTGTAGCAGAGTAAACCTCAAACCTTACTTGTTCCTCACTTATGCCTTGCTCTCTTGCTAGCTCCCTTGCCCTTTCTACGTATATCTGGTGATTATCAAATCCGACGAACTTCGATTTAGGGTATGCTTTCGCCATGAGAATCGTTGTCCATGCGCCCATATTTGCTACGACTGCTCCTTCTTTCTCTAGTTTCTCCTTTACTCTACCATTGTCAAGCGATGGTATCCATGAGCTAACCATATTAGCCATGTAGATAGGTTTGAAGAATCTTTCTGTGCCCAGGAACAGATCTCGATCATGTTTATTCCATGGAAGACCTTTACCTGTTTTGAAAGCTTCCATAATCTTTGAAGCATCTTTGAAAAATGACATTGCTAAGTGAAAGCCACCTATCGAGTATACTGGACTATTTTCATCTACTAGAGCTAATGCATTTTCTGGAGGTAACCAATACTTGTGAGTTTCTGCATCATAAGTAACATAGCCACCTGCTGCTTGATTAGCTAACCATTCTCTCACCATGCGCTCAGACGTGACAGTTGCATCAGCTAGTTCCTGCGAGGTGATGGGCTTTCCTGCATCTTTCATGGCCTTGTATAATCCAAGCTTATCGCCGATATATACAAGAACAGAGCTGCACGTTACACTCAGATCGGACATTACCCCTTCCATAAATTTTCCTAGCTTCTTTTGGTCAATGGTGCTCTGATTAGAAGAATTTGAATCATTAACCATGCTCAGATCAAATCTCTTACAAATATAAATGTCCATGGTGCAAAATAGTAGATTTTAATAGATAGAACATGATCGGTTCTATATATAATGAAAGTTAGATGTGCAGAATGCCAGTGTTACCCGGAAGAATGTTATTCAGAAGATAATAATATTCGCTGTAAAAGTTGTA
>CAYWRR010000317.1:0-2753 GCA_964460425.1 uncultured Nitrososphaera sp. | reverse complement strand
TAATCTTTATTACCCTTAGGAAGTAGAATGAAAAGATGGTAGAGGAACTAGTGCCTTGTTCCTATATGTATGGCCAGCAGTATCTTTTCTTCGAAACCTGACTTGCAGATAGGGCACACATATAGTTCCGCTGTGGCACCTATATTTCGTTGACGCATCAAGTGCGTCCTTATTTTGAACAATTTTGTTTGTTATGGGCAATTGACAATTCAGACTTATTAGTCTTGAGGAAAAGGACCTAGTAGTATTAATTAATATCATTAACTCAAGCATATAATATAGCAAGAGAGATTTTTACGTCAGGAAGTAATTTTTTGCAGTCCGCTATGTCTTTCACTCCACAAGCTTGAGTTTTCATTGGAGTCGAATCATTTCCTAGTCTCCCAATTTTTTAGTGCTCACATCATGGGAGGAGTTACAGCAATATCAAAAATAATAGGCATGCTATCTGAGCTACAATTCAGTGATGTATTATCTAGATATTTTTCCTATTCGTATACGGGGGTGCCATCTGACTTGAATCGCTTAATTCGCTTCCCTTCGCTTCCGGAACTGCCAGAATGAGATGATTCGGTTTCAGCTGGCATGTTCTCTGGTTCTTTGCGCTTGCGTGCTGCTCTTGTACCAAAAAGCACAGCTACCAGGAAGGCAAAAATCCCTGTCGTTACAGCATACATATACATCTCTTCAGACATAAGGTTGCTTGTATATTTGTCGAAGATAAGGTTTTCCTTTTTTGAAACATCGTGATTGTTCTTCTTGGTTATTGCAGTTAGGTTGGTGGTATGTTAAGGAATCGAATTAATTTATAGCTATATTGATTATAGCTATATTGAGCCACATTTTTTTCAACTTTTTTTTCTGAACAGATTCTTGGAAAGCTAGAGTATTTGATTAGTGCAATATGTGTTAATTCACACTATGAAGACATAAAAAATGCAAAAGATAAACTAGTGGTATTAGAGAAAATCTGGTGACACAGGCTTTTTCAAACTCTGAAGTGCAGAACTGTTCCAAGACAGTCAATCTGGTATATTAATAGACATATAATACGGATTGCATCCAGACACCGTGCAATTCTGGGGCCGTTGTCTAGCTTGGCAGGATGCCAGCCTCGGGCGCTGGAGGTCGCTGGTTCAAATCCGGCCGGCCCCATAGCTATTGTCGTATGTGTATAAGAAAATGTCATTCTGATTGGCATCACGGTTAAAGCTATCTGTATGAGGATATCTACCATAATTTCTTAACTTTACTCATGATGGATTGAATTGTTGTGACTCTAACTATTATGTAATGAATTCAAAATTGATACTCAATGATACTAGAAGCATATGTCATGGTTTAATAGTATCGTAAATATGATGGTGGGGTCGGTGGAATTCGAACCTGTCATATAGGTGGGTTCAGTAGTTGTTAGCTTTAAAGATTTTTGGTTAAGGCGAGGCCAAGCGTCCCTGTGCTTTTGAAGGTGCTAAATTCAGGATTCCCCCATCTTGTGAGGTGAGACAGTTAGCTAAAAAGGTTTTGTAATGTGGAGCCAGAGGAATTCGAGAGAAAAAACTTCGTAAATACGACTCAATGATCTATCATGGATTAACAGTCATTTTTCTACACCTTACAATGATAAAGAGATCGTTGTTAGTGTGAGCCGGTAAATTAACTAAAAATTTGCAGCTAATTTTGGGTCATTAGTTTCACACAGCCTTTTATAGTTGTAGTTTATAGTTGTATATTACAAACTTACAGTCGTTGCTAAAAGGTATGAGGCTACAAGATTGGATGTTGCAACATCTGCACGAGTACAGATATTCCCATGAAATCCAGACCTTTATCTACATAGACATCTCTTCTCGCCAGAAGACTACTACTACTACGACTTTGATACTAGAGCATTAAGACTTGTAGCAAGGTCAGAGGGGAAATTCGTCTATCGGTAGCTTGTCCCTGCTGAATAACATAATATTTCCACAAGATGTACAATGCAGAATGATAACAGAAAGCTTTACTTCGTGGTCTTCCTTTCTTAGAACTAAGTCAGTTTCGAGCTTGGCTTCTTGTTCTCGAAATGGTGTTGATACTTTCTTCCCACAGACTGGACATACAGGATTAACTGGGGGAATAACCATGTTAAGAACTAGATAGTCAACTAACTATAAAAAATAGCTGACTTATAAATACCCTACAGTTAATAGGCAGTTTTGACGCCCACTAAGTTAACAGAACCTGGTACAAATAAGTTCATTTGTGAACTGCTATTATCGGCCCGACATAGGCGTCACTATGGCTGGAGCATGCTCTGGATGCCATTTAAGAAGCATAGAACGGAATAATGGCTTTGAAGTTCCTTCTATTAATGCAATATAGTAAATGAAAGAACCGATCTATTCAAGATGCCTATTACCACGAACCGATCTGCCTTGGTAAGAGGTTTTTAAGGAATTCATCCATCCATCCACTTTCATGTACATCATGTTTATGATCTAGAACTTGAAGTGCATATTCAAAAGTGCCCATAGGACTTATGGAACTAAAGAATCTGACGGGTGATATTTGGATTTTATGACAGAAAATTTTAGAATATAGTGTCTGGACTAAAGCAAAGCCAGATAATGCCAAGAAAGAAGACTGAGACTAGAAGACGCCTCTCCAAAGCTTATAAGACATGAATGAGTAGTTATTAATGACTATTATGGTTTTCGATCAAATGACTTCACTTATTGCAAGGTGTAGATATCAAAACGATGTTGACAAAC
>CAYWRR010000316.1:0-2787 GCA_964460425.1 uncultured Nitrososphaera sp. | reverse complement strand
CAAGAGAAATGGTGTGGGTATTTTGTTTGGACATAAAGTTCAGGGTTTTTTGGCATGGTGGCTATGGCACTTATACTACCTTGGAAATCTTCCGTCAATAGAAAAGAAAGTAAGGGTAATAGTTGATTGGTCAATAGACTTCTTTTTCAAACGCGACGTAACAAGACTCAAGGCGTTTCCGTCAGAACTAGAAAAGAAAATTGGGAGTACAAATGATAGTATGAAAACAAAAATATCACAAAGCGGAGAAAGAGAAGAGGTTACAGACTAAACAAATAAACTGGAGTCATCAA
This sequence comes from uncultured Nitrososphaera sp., assembly GCA_964460425.1. Classification (GTDB taxonomy): domain Archaea; phylum Thermoproteota; class Nitrososphaeria; order Nitrososphaerales; family Nitrososphaeraceae; genus Nitrososphaera. Next base: position 2,494 of record CAYWRR010000316.1, on the reverse strand, counting down.
GCAACAAAGATGTGGAAGTTGAATTTGTCTCCTTGCTGTTGCAACATGAACAGAATTGAATTGAAGTTTGCATTAAGAAACGGAATCTCAGGAGCCTGTTGAATATTTGTATTTCTATTCTATTTTGATAGGAAAGTCTGTAAATTCTGTGGCCATAGGAATAAAGTTTATTCCCATCATAGGAATTCTAATATTATAATTACCAGGCTCTTCTACTGTAAAAGGTATTGTTACAACCCCTTCAGCTGTGTGCAATAAAGGTTGGCCAGTCTCTTGGGAAGCTTTGAAAATCTCTGTAGTATTATCTTTTAGAATTATGAAGTCATAATCTATGTGGACCTGGACAGTGTCTGTACCTTTCTGAAGAAAACTAACTTTATAATTTGTTTCTTGGCCAACCTTAATTGGATTGGGAGTCGTTTCAAGTTTTACGTCCAGGGAACCGCCAGAAGTTGGTTTTGTATCTAAAGGGGTATCAGAGACTTGAGCATAAGAGAGGGAAAATGATAAACTACAAGAGCACAAGATTGTTGTGAGGATAAAGCTTGGCATGTAGAAATTATTTGCTTTCACACAACATGAGTCTAACAAGAGACATTTATAAATTGTGATTTGTCTTAAGAATTGGTAGAGATCACTTTCTATTAGCCTTCTTTCCTTTTACAGCCAAACTTTCACTTGGATGACAGCGTAAGAATTGACGTACATACACTACTCAGGTGTTGTTGTGAAGCAGTCAACAAAGCCCAACAGGTATACATATTTAAATGAAAGGTAGGCCAGTAGAAGAATCATGACCCAACAGACACCAACACGATATAACCACTGGATGGAGGTTATAGGCAATCTCACCGATAAACTGACTGGAAGAAACTTATCGATGACATACGAATTTGACGACCTTACCCTTGATATTCCAACCACTAGAGGTCCAGGCGGTGGGGATATGGGTGAAGTGGAATGTAAAATCAATGGTAAAATAACAGTTTCAGTAGAAGCTATCCAAAGAAACGTGTGACGCGAGGTAACGGGCTGGCCGATATATCAGAAAGGTAGAATTTATGGTAGTATATTTCAATGCTAACCTTTTCTCGAAGCAGAATATGCTCTGAAACATTTGGCCTCTATGACCCAAATATATACAACAAACCATCCCTGCCCCCTACGAAGAGCATGTTGCTAGCTATACACGGAGAGGAATCGATTATATTCATAGTTGGAAATTTCCATGTTTGATTACCAGTACAGATATCAAGTCCGTAAATGTGAGAATCTAGGGAGCCAAAAAATAATACTTCATTATTTTCAGTTATCGCAGGCGAGGACCAGATCCTCTCACCAGTCTCGAATTCCCAATTCTTCGAACCAGTAATACTATCAAAGCAGTATATTTTTTTATCTGATGATGCAAAGAATGCCCTATCGTTCAGTACCGCTGCAGAGCTTAAGACAGGCTTTGTTATCCTCCTGTCCCATCCTATCAATCCATTAGACTGATTCAAGCAATACATTGCTCCAGAATGAGTTCCTATGAATATCAAATTATTGTCTTCCGATAGGCAAGGCGAAGAAGATCTAATTTTTCCATTCAGTTTTGTCTTCCATTCTAGTTTACCATCTAAACTCAAGCAGTATAGGAAACCATCATCGCAACCCACAAATATCTGATCTCCATTGAAAGAGGGAGAGGACCAGATTTCTCCCTGAGTTGCAAATGTCCATTTTAAATTTCCATCATTAATATCTATTGCGAATAATATCTTATTCATGGACCCAATAATTACCATATCTTCTGCTATACACGGAGAGGAAAATACGTTACCACTAATCTCAAAGTTCCAGACCTGATCTCCTGCGTTCGTGTCTATTGCATAAACCAAATTTTTTCTGAGAAATCTCGTATCTTTCACCCAGGAATCAAATGTTGCAGCTATTAACAGGTTCTTGTGAAGTAACGGTGAAGCTACTAATGGGCTACCTATATTTATGTACCATTTAATTTGTTTTTGCGACATAGGTAAGGCAAAAATTCTTCCTGTAATAGTTGCAGAGTAAACAGTATTGTTACCAAAAACAGGAGAGGCAACCATAGGACCAATTTCTGTTACCCCTCGAAGAGAGGGCTTCCTAGACACACTGGAAGAGGATACTCCAGTTCGCATTATATTTCCCCTAAACATATTCCAAGAATCCTTTTCCGACTTCACAAAGGAGCCATTTCATATTCTAACATATAACGTATTTGGAGATGACTGACTAGATGTCAATGTAGCAGTACGACAGTACAAATCCTTTGTTATGTTATCAATTCCTCCAGGTCCGAGTGTTAGGATAGAAGTTGGGACTAGATTTATTAATCTATTTAGTAGTTTAAAGGAAAAAGACTTTATTATGCTCTAGTTCCCGTAAAATTAAATTAACATATTTGGTATAAATAAGGTTTATTAATGTATTTAGTGACTAAACCGAAAAAGTGATACCACAAATCACAAAT
>CAYWRR010000315.1:0-2803 GCA_964460425.1 uncultured Nitrososphaera sp. | reverse complement strand
CAGCATACACTTTTTTGATTTATCAGGCTAGCTTCAAATAGCAAAGTATTATTACGTGCTTAGGATACTGACTAATCTCCTAGCAAAAGCAATCACAACAGGTACACCTACTGCAGAAAAGAAAGAGCAGATATCACATTAAAGTAAGAGAACTTGGCTTAAGTTAACACGACCCAATCAGCTGCCATAAACTTTATATAATAGAATAAAATATTTATATAAGCGGGGTAGGATAGCCAAAGATTTGGTGAGATTATGGTAAAAGATATTTCCATGTTTGGTGATCGCTGCCCTCGATGTGGCAGAGGTTCGATGGTAACTGATAATTCTAGCGGAGAGATGTTTTGCGGTAATTGTGGTTTTGTTGTAAGTGAGAGAATAGAGGAGCTCGGACCTGAATGGCGCGCCTTCTCAAAAGAGGAGCACGAAGATAGAAGTAGAACGGGCATCCCGACGTCCCTTGCTATGCATGATATGGGACTTGCAACCATAATTGGCCCTGTTGACAAAGATGCATCAGGTAAGCCTCTCTCAGCCTCAATGAAGAGTACTATCGAAAGGCTCAGGACATGGGACAGCAGAAGCCAGGTACATGAACCGGTTGACCGCAACTTTCGTCAGGCATTCTCTGAGCTCGATAGGCTCAAGGACAAACTGGCAGTAGGGGATGCAGTCATTGAAAAGGCAGCATATGTCTACCGCAAGGCGCTTGAGAAGGGGCTTGTGCGTGGACGCTCTATATCTGCCTTGGTAGCTGCTGCTCTGTACGCAGCATGCCGTGACACGGAAACTCCTAGGACGCTTAAAGACATTGCAAATGCAAGCAATATTAAGAAAAAGGATGTAGCAAGGTGCTATCGATTACTCATAAGAGAATTAGATCTTAAAATGCCCGTAGTAGATCCAGTAAAATGTGTCGCAAGGATTGCAAGCAAAGCAGGCCTGTCAGAGAGGACAAAGCGCAAGGCGCTTGAAATCCTGAAAAAAGCAGAAGAAGGCAAGATCTCTGCTGGCAAAGACCCAATGGGGCTGGCTGCTGCGGCACTATATGTTGCGTGCGTAATGAACGGCGAAAATAAGACCCAAAAGGATGTGGCAGAAGCAGCTGGCGTCACGGAGGTAACGATCAGAAATCGCTACAAGGGGCTCAAGACCCACCTCAGGCTCTAAGAGAATCTACTAGCTTTTTTCTTTCTTCTATTAGTTCTTCTATAGTATCTATTAAATCACATATCTTTAGCGAGTTCAATTCTGATTCGATCATTCCAAGACAAATGACAATATCTGCGTCTATTGACAATAGCCGATCAAGTTCCTTTGCTCGCACTATGCCGTTTGGCGTAAGTACCTTAGTATAACTTTCTGACATTGCTTGCGAAATCTTTGAGATGAGGTCTTCAAGCTTGCTATTTAATTTAAGCGACTTTTTTATCGTGTGTATCTTTGTCTGTATGTTGTGGCTGGTCAACTTATCAAGGGCACGCATTTCGACGTAACTTGATCTACCGGTAGTCATTCCCTTTTGCGCAATAGAAGCAATCCGTACTGTTTCATCAATATGGCTCTCTAGCCTTCGCTGTCCTCTAAAGTTATTCCTAGGCACCACACAAAATCTAGTCCGGCCGGTTTAAATGCCTTCGTATGGAAATAGTTAAGCGATAGCTCTGCAAAAACTATTACTGGACTTCGATGGCTTGTTCATCGAATCCCATCTTGACAAGATATCCCTTAACATTATCCCTGTGGTCGCCCTGCAGCATGATAAACCCCTCCTTTAGTGTTCCGCCACATGCAAAAGTACTTTTAAGTTCCTTGACTATTTTGGGCAAGTCGCTATGCTTTGGATTGATGCCTTCTATAATAGTACTTGTTTTTGAAAAACGCCTTGTTTCAAGGCGGACGACGATTTGTGCCTCTTCTTTATCCAAATCTCCGCAAGCACACAAATCGTCAGGGAGACCACACTTTTTACAGATAACCGCCATCAGGTAGGCATTTTTCATAACTGATGTTAATAAATCTTTAATGAATTAAATTGGCCCCGTTAACTTAACCACTACACCATCCCCCTCCCCTTACCAAGAAGGTCATAAACCGTATTCTGTACATTCCCATATGCAAGTACAGTACGAATAATTTTTTCAACCAGTTCCAAACATATGTTGTACATCACAGTATGGTTTTCTACAAGGAAAATAACCATCGAAACATTCTGTCCTGTCCTTTAGATATTGTGGATGAACCTTTCCATCAGATTCTTCTTCAGCTCAGTACCATATACTTTTGATGCGGTATAGAGCCTCAACAACCATCTCTGCAAGCATCATTTTGTACCATCGAGCTCCATCTGTGTGAATATAGAGGCTTCCTACCATACCTGTTCCTCAACTGCTTGTGAAGAACTGGTAGTAACAAACAAAATTATTGTCTTTTCTCTCTTGACAGATGTGTGTACATCATGAGACATGACTTCAGGTTGGGTTCATATATGCAATCCATAGCCAGTAGTAGTCACGACCGTCTATCTGAAGAAGTAGTATTTCATCAACGAGAATGTATCTCTCTCTTCTTTAACCAGTCGTTTGTTTGTCCTGAATGTATCAGCTATGCCAGCTAGAGTATTTCTTCTGAACTCATTTCCAGATTGCTACATGGCTCCTTCTTTTTATGATATAGATTCAAACATCTTCTTTTTTGCTGCCAGTCAAAAGCTTCTAGAACTAATAAAATAAAGGTACAGAAGACCATATCTAATCATAGTTGTGGGTGCGTCCTAGTTCCATCCATTTGGTCAATGATGAAA
>CAYWRR010000314.1:0-2818 GCA_964460425.1 uncultured Nitrososphaera sp. | reverse complement strand
ATGCTCTTTTACCTGTTAAATCCAAGTCCAGATCAGGTGCCATGCTTGCTCTGGATGCTGTTATTGAACGCTCACCCTTCTCCTCACAGCCTTGCACACTACAATTTACGCCTTTCTCTACCTTCCCCAATTCAACATTAACACATTACTAGAGATATAAAAGCTGATTGATTATCAAATGTCATACTATAATCGAGGGTAACCTATCCATCACGAGCCCACATCTTGTATTTTTCTGCCGGATAATAAATGAAGGTAGCTTATGAAACTGAGGTGGCCATCTAAACCCTTAACCATGCCATACATCTTAGTCCCACTTTAGTCTACTGAAATGTTAATCAGACGTGGCCGCAGGTGTATTTCTTATCGCAAATACAGACGGATTTGGGTCTCTTAATTCCAAAAAGGGAAACAGGGTTTGTAATTGAGGTATAACGCGTAGTGTCCTTGCATTCTAGTTTGTTGATGGTCTTCAAGAATATAGAGATGGCAAAATGTAATGTAGTCTGTGAGACGGAAGAATTCATCAAGTTCGGCTTCATTTAGGGTGGTATGTTTTTCCAGAATTCCTCTCCTTAACCACTCGTAGATATCTTTAGCGTTGTTTATTGTGATAGTTTTACTTGTAACACTGCAAGTATCCAGCTTGTGTACGATCATAAATACTTCGTTTCCCTTCGCCCAGTCCTTAACTGTTTTTGTTATTTCCTTCGATAACGTTACGACCCTGCCGAACAAGATATCTTGACTAATAAATGTAGGAGATCTTCTAACAAGGTCCGCCATGTGTGGATCGCAGAGATGTTCTGATCTGGATACCCCCTTTGTATTGGGGTCGTAGATAACTTGTAGGGACTCAGATTCGAGGCAGTTTCGACAAATCTGCGCCACATATCCGATTACGATCTTCGGCCTTGCAATGTTCACTTCTGTTGCATTTGGTGGCCTAGTCAGTAGATTCGAGAGACCTCTGATGATTACGTTTGCTAATTCTTCAAGCTGCTCGTATTGCCTTTTCGGTGTATTTCCGAGCTCATTATAGTCGGGAATGTTGAGAGGATATCTAAAGGGAGGAGCGGACATTCCTGAATTATTGGCATTGAAGAAGTCATGCATTTCTTGAACCTTGTCGTATCTGTCCTTGTACTTCTTGTATGTAGCGTACAGAGTGTCTATGAAATCATTCTCTCCTTTCGCCTTCTGCTCTTGCCGCGCCAACAATTCAGTATCGGCAGACGTTTTGTTCTTTACAGGTCTACCATATCCTCCATGCAGACGATTGATATGTCTCATAAGGTTCCCGTGTCTGTTAGACTCCTGTTTACAGTCGGGATACGGGCACTTCCAGGGAGTTCTAGCCAATTTTTCCTCCTTGGACTACCATTTTTGCTTGCATTTTTTCCTCCCAAGGTAAAGATTCCTAGTATTTAAGTGATTTCCGGGGATTCGCTTGCTCCCAACCGGAGTGACTCCGGAGTAACTGGAGTAACTCCATTATTAGGCTCGACTTATATGATAATCAGGATAACATTAGATTTGGTCCTCTATGGGTCGTCGGTCTCTAGGCTCTCCCGTAAATCTTGATACCTGTGTACTTGCAAACTGGGGAACCATAGGACCCAAGACCAATATACTACACTACCGGTAAACCTTAAATCGATTGTAGGCGTAGTTGGTTGTTGTGATTGCTCGGTCAAATTTCATGAAAAGGGCAGGTGACCAAAAATTGTCCAAGGCTGCATCAGCAAACCTACTGCTTCGGATTAGGAGCTTTGTAGGAAGATAGCCAGAAACTACTACATTAAAGGTTATATCAAAACTCCATCGGTTTCAGAACTAACAAGATATGCCCTAAGAAGAATCTTTAAGGCATATAATTCTCAACCTGGTACTTCTAAAAAGCTAATAGAACCGCCGAGGCCACCTTCAGTAGGTGGACAGGAATAGGCGGGATAAGAACCTATCTGGGGACAATATATGTGAATGGGTATAGATAACAATTAGCTATGTTTTGAGACATAGTTTAGCATCGATACAGTCTCAACTAAGAACACCCCTAATTACAATAGGTCCCTTATAATCAGATGGTGGTTATCTTCATCATAGCCTAAATCAGCCATAGTTATCACTCTAAAACCATTGTCGTACAGATACTTCATTTCTCGCTCAAACAGGCTTGCATCTGTAAGACCTTGTACCAGACTACCGTTATCGAACTTGTGATATGCGAGTATAGGAATGGCCCTGACCTTTCCTTCACTATTATACTCTTCTTGACTATTTACCACACTGATAAATTCTTGGAAAATTCTTTCATTATTGCCCATGTATTTCCTGTCCATAGAGTCGTGACTCGATTCCCTAATTGAGTATCTGTTCGCAGGTGTCAGTGTTCCATCATCAAAATAAGTTCTGCAATCGTCGTCCTCAGAAGAATCCTTCCATCCATTACATTCTAAGAACATTAGATCAGCGAAACCTGTGATAGCCATATTGTAGTGCCTTGCAATGGCATCGATCACTGTTGCGTTATCTCCTCCATCACCGTAGGGAGTACCAAATACCGTGGCGTTAATCCCTTCTCTCTCCAAACATTCTTTTGGTTCACCTACTTCGTATTCAATCTCTTCAGCAGAAATTTCGGTAAGACGTTCATGATTCATTGATTTAGCCTGTATATCATGTCCATCATCATGCAATTCCTTTATTTGGTCCCAGGTCATAACTGACTCATCGGTATCTTTGTCAACCCAGTCACATACTACAAAGAAGCTACCCTTAAATCCATATTTGTCCAATATAGGCTTAGCATAGTCAT
>CAYWRR010000313.1:0-2827 GCA_964460425.1 uncultured Nitrososphaera sp. | reverse complement strand
CTTGCTAACCTGTATTCTAGCATGTTAGATCCTTCAATTTCACCATATGTCAGGCTAAAGGCTAGGCTGCCCATAAGCGAAGAATTCTATGATTTCATGGTAAGCCGTCTTGTCAAAATTGGTCTAGTAGAAGAATCTGACCCGACCAAGCTTACCTTTATCGGCCGTGACGCACTAAAGGTCGTTCTCGTAGGAGGAGTTTTTGATCTCATCCACCCAGGTCATATTCATACGCTCAAGGCTGCAAAAGCAGAGGGTGATGTACTTGTCGTAGTGGTGGCAAGACAGTCGACTGCTCAGAAGATAAAGAAATATCGAAAGATCTACCACGATGAAAAGCTTCGCAGAGACCTAGTGACTTCGCTTAATTTTGTCGATTTAGCATTAATCGGCAAAGAGGGCACACTTTACGACACAGTCGAATACGTCAAGCCAAATGTGATCGCACTTGGCTATGACCAAGCGCACAGCGAAAAAGACATTGCCGAGAACTGCAAGAAACGCAACCTAAATGTCCAGGTTATAAGGCTGTCAACTCCAATACCTGGATCAAAGAGTTCAAAAATAAAGGAAGAACTGGGCGATTCAATCTACGGCATCTAAGCAAGTTGCACCTGCACCCTTATTCTGTCACCATTTTTGATGCCTACTGCCTGCTTGATTGATATCGGAGCTATAACTTCAAGCATACTATCATCATAATGTGTGCGTTCAAGCACAAGGACAGCAGCATTATCTATTATGCCGTCATTTATGGTTGCGTGATAGCATCTGACCCAACCGTAAGTACGTGTGCCATCACTAAAACCATTGATGAATATGGACGGATGCTTACCAAGCTCAAGCCTGCTATTCATATATATATGATCAGTTAGCCGAACATTTAACGTCCCAGGGTACGGCTCATATCCTAATTTTTCTCTAAATTGTCTCCTATATCCCTCCAATGACATGTAGTATGCCCCCTCCCCCATACCCGAAATGACATTGCCCTCGAAATCCATTGTAGCAGGTGCAGATTCAAGGGCAGCTCTCAACGACAAATAGAGACTCTGTATCTCAGAATAGCCTTTGTCTGTGACCTTGACTGCATATTTTTGCCCTTTCTTCAGACGCTCGATGTAGCCCGAGGTTTCCAAGTCAAGTAGGTGCTTAGACGCTGCCTGTTGCGACCTGCCGATACCCTTACCAAGTAGCGTGGTCGTTACCTCGACAAAATTGTGGCGTGCACCTTTTGAAAGGAGCTCGATCAACGTCAATATGTGTTGTAGCTTGATTTCGGGCATTTATTTATCCTTACTAGTTACTTATGCCAATGTCGCCAAATGTCCTAATTCGGATATCTGCTGGCTTTTTCAAGTCTGTCATCCGATGTCCTACAATGTACTCGATACCAGCCTTATCGGCCGCATCGACCAGCCTCTGGGTAACGATACCGTCTATTACCAACAGCTTGCCCCCCTCTGCACTATTGAGCCTCTTGATGACCTCCGACACTGGAACCTTGAGCAGAGTATTCATAGAGCCATCTAACACGACAGCTTCGAGCGTTTCATTTATTTGAGGATATACATCGCGGACTGCAGAGAGTATCTCTGTATTGTCCTCAACCAGCGCCTCTTTGGATGGTTGCGCTGACTGTTGTGCTTCTTGCTGTCGCGTATGTGGAGCGCGGTAATCCTCTTGTGGCTCCCTTTCTCTTCTATAATTCCTCCTCTCGTAATGGTGCTGCTGTTGATGATGAGGAGGTTGGTAGGGAGGATATACCGGCTGTTGAATAGATGGCACTTCAGGTGAGAACGCGTCCTTCAAGATTTCAGATATCTCAAGCGGAGTGCATTCCTCCACCTCCTTACCCGGGGGAGCCCTAAGCACCTTGTCTATCTTGACGACTCCGTGCAGCTCCTTGAGTATGAGATCCCCCGCCCGATCGCCGTCAAGAAATGCCACTACATGCTTGCCTTCTGTAAGTTTTGTAACAGATTCGTCGATCCTTGCACCTTCTATTGCAATGGCATTATCATAACCTGCGCGCAGAAGATTGACGACGTCTGCTCTTCCTTCCACCAGTATTACCCAAGCAGAGTCAAAGACTCCTGTGCCGCAGGCCAGCTGTGCTTTTCCAAAGCTTGTGAGCTTGCCGGGCTTGCTTGCGTCATAGACATCCTTTAGCATCTCGTCTCCCTCACTTATAGTTCTGGTAGCCCAATCTTGTACTATCTTCTTAGCGCGGTCAACTATGACCTTCTTCTTTATTGCTCGAATGTCATCGATTCCAACTAGACCAAACTTAGCCGGAAACGGCCCCACCTTGTCAATGCTCTCTATTGCTGCCGCAATTAAAGCGGCAGTAGAAATGTCTGTACTCATAGGTATCAGGGCATCACCTTTAGTCATGTTACCTTTAGTTTCCACATTTACTTCAATTCTTCCAATCTTAGATACTTTTTGTAATTCATTGAGGTTCATTTCCGGTCCGAGGAGGCCCTCTGTCTGTCCGAAAATAGCACCAATAATATCGGCTTTCTCTACCAAACCATCAACTTCAAATTTTAACTTAACATGATATTTTACTATACCTGTCGTGGGCAATTTCTTTCATAACCTCGCAGTTTGCTAGTATATATCTCTCACTTTTCTTTGCTTGAATATAAGTGCTTTGTAAACCTTCAGGCTCTGTTAACTTAAGGACTCTATTACCAATCTTCATTGTCAAAACAGCGAAAAAAATTCAGTCATATTATCAGCATCTATACTTTATTGATATATATCAGGCTCCGTTAACTTAAGGCAAATTCTATAGCTAGGCGTATCCTAGCTTTCATTG
>CAYWRR010000312.1:0-2837 GCA_964460425.1 uncultured Nitrososphaera sp. | reverse complement strand
AGTTCAATCTTATCTTCTGTTCCTTCTTTTATTGCTATATCAAATCCTATAACGCCTCCCCTTACCTCAAATTGGTATTGTATGTCGCATACTAAGTTAATGCGCTAAATAAGTTTCTGATTTAGCTCATTTCTTCTGAGGGCAAAAGCCCACATTCTTTTATATCCTATGATGTAGGGGTTTACCTTGGCAATAAATTTCTCGATGACTTTTGCTGCAAGCATCCTGTCTACCCGGGATTTGACACTCTTTGTGTGAGACCAATAGTAAGCCTTATACTTCTGTAAGATAACCTGCCGTTCCTTGCCAATAGGTTAAGAATTTTTAGATCTGTTCCATCAAAGATGACCTTTTGCAAATGCTGCTAAGTACCCTATAGGAGAAGTATATAGTCTTATAAATGATCATCCTCTCCTTGCGCCTTTTCTTTCATGGTCTTGTAAATTTCCCGCATCTTTCTGTGATGATCGCTTTTGTAAAATCTCCTGCTCTGTTAGCAATGTCTTCCATTTCCTTGTGATAGTCTATTTGAGTCTCTATATTAGCAGAATTATCATCATCAGTGGAATAGCTAGCCATATCCTTAGTCAAATATAATAATAATAATATATTCCTGCATCTACTTTTTGCATGTTTGTTCACTCTTGGTAGTTATGCTATAGTTGCTAACACAGATATCCAAGAGGCACTATGACTGGATTTTAATCTATATATTCTAAAGATCTGTGGGTGTCTACTCGATAGCGCCCTTGGTCATCCTTCTTCTTCTCTTGTATGGCCAATTTTTGCCTTTATAATGGTTCAAAAGCTTCAGGAAATTGCACTTGACTGAGCATGTACATAATATGGCTCATAGCTATCAACTATGGACTTCTAGACGGAAAATATGTGCAATATGAGTAGTATAACTATCATTAATGATAAATCAAATATCCAAACCATATATTATTGAAATGAATACACACGAACCATGTCAACACAGCATGAAGGTAACAACTAATACCTTCATGATACATAGGCCCTTTCACGACGATGGCAGGAGGGTAATGCTCTATGAGTAATTCCAAACTTGTTCTTGCAAAAGGACTTGCCGGGGCGGCATTAGTTCTTGCTTTAGTTGATGCTATATGGGGTAGTAGTTCTCTACCTGTCGATGTAGCCACAGGTGGAATAGTCTTTGGACTAAGTACGATCTCCTTCTCTACCGCAGCGTTCTTTATTTCATTGAGGAAAAGATCACTTCTTGTATCTGCTTTGCTGGTTGCAAGCGGTATTGTCATAACTGCTCATGGAGTAATAGAAACTAGGAACCTGACAATTATTTACATCCCAGGCCCAATACTAGGTGTGATCTTTGGACTGTGCGTGCTCGCATTGGGAGTAGCAAGGACTATAAAAACAGGCATGGCAATAATGTCAACTCCTGCCAGATAGACATCTCTATTTCTCATTTTTTCTTGATTTTTCTGTTCTTAGTATTTGTTTGATGTAACACCCCTTCTTCTTGTTGATAATTCTTCCACATTTCTTCTCTTATTTCTGGACTACACCAAAAATGCCTGATTAAGTTCTTTAGATGCCACAGCCCAGAAGTTCAAGTGTATACTCAATCGGAGCCATAAGCATTGTTGTATTTCATAGTGCTAATTTCTTTAGGGTTTGTCGAAACACCTTTTTGTCTGTCTTGAAATAAACGATAACCGTCAGCCTTTGTTCCGAGCAGCATCCTTACCTTCTTGTTTGGTTACAAACGCCTAGTATGTGCCGCCTTTCTTTTGCAAGTATTGCCTTTTAAAGGACCCCAGCGTCATTCCTCCCGTTCAGCAGGATGCCAGCTTGGACTAATGCGCTTCAATATTTAAAATGTCAACAGATTTTGTTTATAATGTTCTTCAATGGAGCAAAGCCATAACGCTCTGTACTCAGGACGTAGCCATCCGCTGCCTACTGCTATATACCGTAGATTTTGAATGTTAACCATTGTCAACTACGATATATTGCAATCTAACTTTAACCTTTAGTGTCTATTTTCATCAATACTATAGCTGAACCATGAGGATAAATTGAAAAATTATCTTCAATGCATGTGCCTCAATCACATTGCTGGGTCGGTCAAAATTGAATTGCTGGTGCTGCCCTTGATTGCAATGCTATGCTAGAAGTTATTTGGAGGTACGTCTTATTCTGTTAGATTCAGATAGATTTTTCTCCAAATCCCGACAAGCTCACTGCCAACTATACTGTAGGAACTGGTTATTTACTACAATTTGAATCATGTTAAAATATTTATTTGATAAAAGTAGCTACCTTTTCACAATCGTATCTTTAGGGTCCCGCTTTTTTCGCTCCTCAATGTTTCTATCTTGTTATTTTAGCCTTTGCGCAACACAGACTAAATCTTCTTTTATAGTTTGTATTCGATAGTTCAGCCATAGTTTGAACCTTGATTTCTCAAAGATGCAATCCGGACTAGCAATGATTAATAGACCGATGCAATTGAGTTCATGAAAAGTGTGACGACATGAGATGCGAGAACCCTGTCATGAATCAGATCCTCGATGCTTACAAGCCAATGTGGTCGCTAAATCATGCCATTTCTATAATGTGTTGGGACTTTGAGACTTATATGCCTAGGAAAGGTACTGAAGAAAGAGGAGCGGCAGATTCTCAAATTCATCTATTGTATAAAGAGCTCCTGCTAAACAAAGATTTTGTTGGTCTTGTAGAGTCAGCGAAGAAACTGGAGAACCTTAACGATCCGGAGAAGGGCATTGTACGAGTGCTCAACAGGGAAATAACCAAGCAGATCAAGATACCCAAAGAGTTGACTGAAGCAG
>CAYWRR010000311.1:0-2858 GCA_964460425.1 uncultured Nitrososphaera sp. | reverse complement strand
ACTACAACACTATTTTGAGTTAAAGGTTAAGAGTATCACAGATATAATACTATTTTATGGGTATTAGAGAGTATGATCAATTAGACGCCCTCAGCTCCAGCTCCAATATGGAAATCAGCCGATTGAGTGTGATAATTAAAAATCTGAAAGAGCGCGTAGAATCACTTGAGCGTAATCAGACTGACCTAATGGACAAAATCAATGCCTTTGAAAGGGAAAAGACAGGTTAGCAAGATCTGACATTTCATTCTAACATGCGACCTGTAATAGAAATCACCATAATGTAAACAGCCTTATTGAGTAAATGACCTCAATACAATGTAGCAATAGCGTACGTGGGTGTCTACCTAAAAACAAAATGCGAGTTGTTATACTAACTGAGATAGTTTGACGCTGCCAAACATAGAGTTTGCCCCTAAACCAAACGTGACACAGAAGAGTTTATTACCGTCAAAGACATACAACTATCCAAAACAACCTATTGTGATGCTTTAACATAACAGAATTTTCTTTGATGCGCTAGCTTTGATTTTTAATTGCTGAGACTCATAATAGCAGAGTTTCACTTTTAAGTACATTCTTCGACTTAATCCCTTGACTTTACTATCTAATCTCTAAATCAGATCTGATTCATGATTCTCTGGCTGAAATGTTGATTGTGGTGATTGCTAAGGTCGTGGGTTCAATCCTCACCTAGTCTATTTTTTTGATTCTGGTTAACTACGGTACTAAATCACACTTGTTTTAGGTTATTGTCGGACAAAACCTCTAGCAATGCTAACGTAGTATCCTACATTTTGTTCGACAATGTTCCCCCTACATCTACAACCTAAAAGTGCATCAGACAGCCTACAATTCAGTCATTTGGACAAAATACCTATTATTTATCTCCTATATCGCTGTATACGAAAATACGATACAGCTATTAAAATCTAGTCGATCAAACACCTTTCACAAGACAAGTACAAATAGAATAAAGTTCTATATAAAATATCAGACATGTTTTTTATAGAATAGCTGTTTAGTGTGCTATTGTAATGGCTACTAGGAACAGAGCCAGTTCCTCTACTAAAAAATTAACATCTGACCAAGTTGCTGAAAACATGAAAGAAGCCGCAAGGAAGATCCGTGAGACCTCCCATGCTGTCCGGGAGAGTGTAAAAACATTACGTGAAAGTGGTGCAGTCCAAGAAATGGCAGATGCCACACGGGATGCAGCTTTGACTGCTCGTGACACTACACGGCACATAAGAGATACGGTCAAAGGCGTGGAGAAAAGCGGGGTTGTGTCAGATACTGCAGGTGCAATGGACGAAACAGCTGCTGCAGCAGCTGAAACGGCAAGGGCAGCAAAAGACACAGCGCTACAGCTACCAAAAGAAGCGCCAAAGACTAGGAGGATGGTAAAACGTGGTGCAAGGAAAGCGAAAAGAGGGGCTGGAGCTGCAAAACGTCAGACAAAGAGAGCAATCAATAGAAAAGCTCCAAAGGTAAAAAGGAAAGTAAAGGAACTTGGTAAAGAAGCAAAGATATCATAGCCTCAATAAGAAACATAAGCTTCCTATTTTCTTCTTTTTTTCTTATTTAGTTCAATTATTATTGTTTTATTTTTCACTGGGGCTACTACTGATGTCGCTCCTATGGCTGTGGATTAGCTGCAGCTCTGTGGCTAAGCCTATTCTCAAAACTTCGCTTAGAGGTATAGGATCTAGTATGGAGGAGTTAAAGAAAAAAGAGTGGGGCTGGTGGGATTTGAACTGAAGTTCTTCCTCTATAGCTGCTCCCAGATAGAAAGCTCTGCTGCCAAGCTGAGGTCGTAGGTTCAAACCCTCCTAGTCCATTTTTTTACTACGAGGGTACTATAGTATTAAACTGAGTTTATTTCGAGTAATTGTCGGACAAAATCTCTAGAGAACGTGCTTGGCGGGTCTACAGCATATATGATATGGTATCTTCCAGCTAGGAAGAAAATATGTCAGCAACCCAGACCCAATAGATGATGGAGCGAATTCCTGTTCCTCTAAATTCACAGCGCAGAGCGGTGCTCGGACGCATAAATAGTCATGGGTTGGCAAGGTCGGTTTAGTTGAGAGACGACACTATACAAAAGTCATTGAAACATCCTAAAACTCGAAAGCAATTATTATCTTCTTCTAAAATTAGGCTGCAGATAGATCATTCTTAACTTTTAAAATAGATACTTTGATATAATTGTGCTAAAACGAGAGGGTAACAAAAAGAGTAGCGTTGTATAGGCAAGACAAAACAAGAGAGTAGAATCAAAAAATTTCGAGTGCATATACAAAAGTGGGGTAGAGGAATCTCTGCTGCCATTACGGGGCATAGCTGTCTTCCACGAGGAGGAAACAGCGGGGAGATGATGGCGGCAACGCACCTCTTACCCCACATCCCTTACTATGTGTTTATACTTTATATGAACATTATTGAATTTATCCACCTTGCAATAATAATGCCACTACAATCCCAAATTGGCAGCATCTGAACTATAAGCTTAGATTCTTCTACATCTCTTCTTCTGAAGTTTATCTTGTTGTAGTAGTTTAAGCTCCCTTCTTGTCAAACAACTATTATCACACCTTGGTATACTTATCTCGTTTTTACTGCATTAGGGCTCTGTTAACTTAACCTCCTATTGTTGCTAGGAATGTCATAAACCGTATTCTATCATGCCTGTATGTAAACCTGTATGTAAATAAATTATGAATAATTTCAACCAGTTCCATACATATATATGCTGCCTGTTGCACTTCTCCTTCTTTCTACACAAGGAAAATGGTCGTCAAAACATTCCCTTCTGTCCTTTATTTGTTGTTGGATGAACCTTTCCATGATGTTCT
>CAYWRR010000310.1:0-2862 GCA_964460425.1 uncultured Nitrososphaera sp. | reverse complement strand
TGTTTCTTGTTATCATAGCCCAGGTGAGCAGCTTGAATTACATGACTTTCTGCTTTGAAATTAACTAATCTTTTGGCTACAAACCAAAATCATGACCAACATAGACAGATTACAGCTGTAGGCTAAGTAGAAAATTATATTTGACAGTTTAGGCCATATGCAACGCCATGAACTAATCAAGTAAGGCAAGAAGGGGGATTTTGAAAGTCAAATACAGAAATAACAATACCTGATTACTTTGCATACAGGCAATCTGTTTCATATTTTACTAATCCTGCTTGTTTTTCTTTCCTCAATTATTCCTTCATTCTTGCCAAATGGATGCCTGCCAAAACCATGGCGCATTAACGCGATTGATTTGTAAGCATTACTTTCTTTCATCCTAGATTTGAACAGCTCTATTACTGACTGTGATATAACAGGTATTGGAATTTCTTTATTGATGGCATCCTGCACTAGCCAGTTTACTTCACCTGTATCTTCTACGTAGCTTTCTGTCTTGTCCAACCCTTGCTCTCTGAGACCTTCTTCCATAAGCTCTACAAGCCAGCTTCTGATGACAGAACCATTCGACCAGTTCTTGAAAATTGCAGCCAGGTCTAGCTCAAAGCCACTTCTACTGAGAAGCTCAACACCTTCTCCTATTGATTGCAGCATGCCAAATTCAATTCCATTATGGACTAGCTTTACAAAGTGACCTGTTCCCGGCTTGCCTGTATGGATATATCCGTCCTTACTGACGGCAAGTGTAGTCAAAATAGGCTCAGCTATTCTAACGCCCTCTTCTTTACCGCCAACCATAAAACAGGCGCCGTATCTGGCACCTTCTAACCCTCCGCTTGTACCGCAATCCAGAAAATAGATTCCCTTCTCATACATCTTTTTCTCTCTTTCAATAGAATCGAGATAGAATGAATTGCCGCCATCCATTACCACATCTCCCCTCCCAAGATGAGGGACTAGCTCATCTAACACAGTATCTACTGTAGGACCAGCTGGCAGAGAGAGATAAATCACTCTAGGGTGCTTCAAAAAGTATACGAAGGATTCATAGTCTGTCACTACTTTTACCCCTTGCCTCTCCAGCTCTGGCTTTTTGCTTCGGGCTTTTCCTATGATGTTGATTCTCTTTTCCATGGCTTGAAGTGCAAGGTTTCCGCCCATTTTTCCTAGACCGATTATTCCAAGCTGCATATATGCCTACTCTCTCTTTTCTCCGGTAAATCCACCAAATGCCAGAAATTCTATCATCTCGCTGCCGTCATTCGTTATCGAGTGCATGGTTTTTTCAGGTATGTAAATAACGTCGCCATCTCTGAACTTGGCGGTCTCGCTGCCTATCCTTATCTGGCCGGTCCCATTGATTATATAGTACACCTCTTCGTGGTCTTCATGATCATGCGGCTCGTAAGATAGAGTTGGTTGCAACTTTGCAAGCGAAACATATGTGATGCTCTTAAGGCATTGAAACTTGGGATCGACTTCAGCTTCAATATCGCCATGAGTCTTGGAGGCCATGGCAAGCAGCCGCCAATCCAGCCCACCCTTGTGGGCTATAGTTGGAGGAACATTCCGCCAGTTCCTTATTATTACGACCAATGATTATGTAGCTGCCCCACAAATTATTTTATCATTTCGAGCAGAATCGCACGTGCAGGCGACCCGTCAACTCCCTGAAGTGGAAGTGGAAGACAAATAAGAAACTCCCTCTTGCCAGCAAACTGCTTTAGGCTAGAATTGAGGTTCTCGATTATCCCAATGTCATTTGAAAGCAGCATCTTGTGGACAGGGGCATCTTTTCTTCCATATTTCTCCACCGAAAGGGTGTCAATTCCTACGCACTTTATTTCACGGTTCACCATCCACTTTGCTGCAGAGACATCAATGTAGGTAAATTCTGTACGATGATCTCCCGTCCCAGTATAGATAAGCAATATGTCATTTTTCTTGGCAGCCGTATGGTTCAAATCGCTGGCAGTTACGCCTTTTCCTGCGGGTTTGCTTGACACATCTATGACCGCAGCCTCGCCAATGAATTTTGCGAGAGGTTCTTTGTCCATACCCTTGCCGTCCTGAAGAAAATGCCACTGTGCATCAACATGAGTACCAGTGTGGGAGCCGAGCACTATCCTTGTGATATTGGCTCCATCATCCTCTAGCTTTACATATCGCTCAAATTTTGGTTGGGGGTCTCCGGGATACACTGGCATCTGTTGGCTCAATGTTCTGGTCAGGTCATGGATTCTATAATTCAATGGCTTCAAAGGAGTCACCCTCTTGCTCCTTATAGTAGGCGTCTCCATGCTCAATTATTGCCTCCTTCAGTGCTTAAAAAGTAGTGGTTCGTTTGTACATCTTCGTCCTTCGATTCAGCCAATACAGATGATAAATGTAAAACTAAGCTTTAGCTTTTTCTATAGATATACACAAATGAAAACACCTTTTCTGATTCTAAAGTCGGTCTTGTTCTTCGTCCAGAATATACTGCGTCTTTGCTAGAATCATCGAAAATATCTCCACTACCTTTAGCCTTGCCAGCTTAAGCATTGATTACTGTTTCTTAAGTTGAATATACTTGCTTAGTAGTGGAGATTGTATATCTACCATCCAAAGGTTATCTCTACCACTTTTGTCTTGATCTCAAGTTTCATTTATGTAGGGTGGAGATAGTGGAGGTTGTAGAGGTATATTCTTTGTATGATGACTATTATCCATCCAAGTATCTTTTCTGGATCTAGTCCTCTCCGCATTTTATAAGCATCCTTTAGTCCACCTAGGGCAATTCGGGATAAACCTTCAGAGGAGAGGCATATAATGTGTTGGTCATCACAGGACAATATATGGAGAATAGATATTCATGCA
>CAYWRR010000309.1:0-2891 GCA_964460425.1 uncultured Nitrososphaera sp. | reverse complement strand
ATGAGAACAGCTAGGATACGCCTAGCTATGGAACTTGCCTTAAGTTAACAGAGCCCAAGATAACAACAAGAAAAATAAAAAGGTTAGTCTTGGCTTGCAGCGACTAGAAGCGCCTGAGGAACTTAGGCTTGAGCATATCTGGGTGCGACTTCAAGCTCCTAATCAAAGCAATGATCTTTTCTCTGTCTTCAGGTATTGTGCCGCCTATAGAATACACATTTGAAGCATGATTTGCTCGGAAGATTACCTGCCGGCTGGGTTTGAAGTCAGCTACAAGCCTTTGTAGCTCATCAAGAACATCCAAATCATCGAGCGGCACAAATGGCTCTCCGAATTTGTTCATGAATTCCCTGTATATGCCCTCTTCAAGGTGAAGTGTCAGCGCGCCGACGTAGTCTGGAGATATTTCGCCAAGTATGCGAGTAGTATCTGCGATATGCTCTCTAGTATATTTCTTCCCTCCCAAGCCTAGGATTACCATGCAGGACAGAATGTAGCCGTGGTTCTTGATCTTTTGGCACGCCTGAAGGATTGTTTTGTAGGTCGCGCCTTTGGTCACTTTCTTAAGCACTATGTCATTTCCGCTTTCGATTCCCACGTACATCATGTGGAGTCCGGCAGCCCTTATTTCCCTCAGTTCATCATTCTTCTTATGCAGAATGTTACTTGGCATAGCATAACATGAAATCCTTTCGAGTTGAGGAAAATTTGCCCCGAGATACTTTAGAATCTCCACTATTCTGTCTTTTGGAAGATTGAGTGCGTCACCGTCTGCCAGAAAGACCCTGCGCGTATTAGGGTAGAGCTTGGCCATCATGTCGATCTCAGACTTAATTTCTTCCCAGGGTCGCTCTACGTATTCCTTGGTACGGTACATATTGCAAAATGAACACTTGTTGAAGGAACAACCAAGTGTCACTTGAAATATCGTAGACTCTGCCTCTGATGGGGGACGATAAAGAGGGTAATCATAAACTATCTCCATTCTTACAGCGGCTGTATAGGCGAAACATGCATTAATATTTGTTTTATGCCCAAACCCTATTGTTACCAACAGCTAGTTGTGCCTTTACATATAAAGCATATTTTCCGTCATGGACATCAGTGCGAAGGGTCAAGAGTAACAAGATGGAAAAACTATATTATCACAAAAAAGCAAATTTTGCAGGATTGCTAACAGTTGGCTAAAAATTGGGACAAAGCAACGCAATCTTGCATTAAACTTGGCAGATCTGATGAAACACAATTAGGGTCAGTTCGTCGCGAGATCTTCATCGCTTTTTGCTCAGCCTGGAGCAGCAAACTCACTTCATCCCCTTTTTTTGTAGGACGATGAAGTCACTTAAATCTTAGCGCTGAATAGTACATGTTCTAGAGCAATACCATGATGCACGAAAATAAATGTGGAGCAACTACAGTATCAACACCTTTAGGCTGCAAATTCATGCGTCAGAAGTAAAAAATATCTGTCAAGATAACAGCAGCTCCGCTGCAACAATACTTGGACTTACCTACTTTTTAGGTCTATATCAATACGTTGACAATTCTTCGCTTTATTGTACTCCACTTGCCATGAAAAGTACATGATATGTTTTTGTCTAAATCGGGCCAGACTATTAATCAACTGTTTACCAAAAAAGATGATCTCTGCGTTAATTGTACAATTAACTGTCAAATAACTGCTACTCGCTACTGTTATATCTATCTTCTTTATTTTGTGATATTGGATTTAGTTACTTGGCACCATAATTCAGCAATAGATGCAGACAGATACCCTTCTCTTGATTATATCCTTGATTGAAGGATAGCAGGATATACTTGGCTTTATGGATTGAGATCACAAATAAATTGAAGAATTCCTTAAATGTAAAATATTGTCATACATTTTGATGAAATCAAATTTGTACTATGTTGGGATCCTAGCCACGGCCCTTTTGGTAATAAGTGGGCCGGCTAGTTTCGCAACCACCACTGATCCATCCCAGTTCACGGACACAACGGACCAATTAGAGACACCACCAGGAGGAATTGTAACAGTAGCAATTGGTAAAGGCAGCAATGCGACTATTCAACACTATACCTACACGCCACAGACAGTTGAAATCAATACAGGTGAAAGTGTGACTTGGTTCGCCGCTGCTGAAGAAGTCGAAATCCATACAGTAACCTTTGTCCAAGACCCGAGCATTGTATCTGACATAATATTGCCGTTTGCTGCCCCTACTGGCGGCCTGACGGAACTTGAGCTGTTGCCTCCATTTAACCTCGGTGAACCTCTGATTATACACGGCCCAGATGGCACAGAAGCAATTGTAGCATTGAATAAACATGCATGGTATCCTACGATACTTGATGCAAGCAATCAAACAACCTACCTCGAAGGAGCAGATATACAAGCCACTCTTGAAAGCACTGTGAAGGTGCTAAATTCTGGTATTATACTCCCTCCACTGCCATCTGCAGGTGGAGCTCAGCCGAACAGCACCGAAACAGGGGCAACAACAGAACAAACATTGGGTCCACCATTTCCACCAGTTAGCTCCTTTACGGTAACATTTGAAGAGCCTGGCATATATCCATACTTCTGTGCAATCCATCCGTGGATGACTGGTCAAGTGGTCGTTCTAGGAGAAGACATTCAGACTGAAACACAAGCACAGAACTTGACTGAAACAGAAGAATTCACTGAGTTCGAGTCACCAAACCCAATCTTCGAGTGAGTATACCCGGTTGTATGTAATGGTTACAGGAAGCCTCTCTTTCTTTTTTTGAATCCCGTAGTCACAACAGGCCTGCTGTTTTGTCTTGTTGTGCATAATTCTTTTTTATCTGTTCCATATACAGTCAATTAGTTGTAGAAATGGGTTCGTAGATGCAGAATATATATATCT
>CAYWRR010000308.1:0-2892 GCA_964460425.1 uncultured Nitrososphaera sp. | reverse complement strand
CATAGGAGCATATTTTGTTACAATACGCGGAATAACGATAGCAGTAATACTTAGCTTTGCAGTCGTTGCGATCTACTTTTATTCAACAAGAATTGTAAATGCTGGCTTGGGTGAGCTCTTTGTTGCTATCAAGGGGGCTATGATCGTGCTTGGAACGCTTTACGTCCAAAATGCTGTAATAGAGCCGGCTGCTCTATATAATGGAGCAATAGTAGGTATCCTATCTGCGACAGTGCTCTTTATCAGTTCATTTCCGGATTATGAAGCAGATAGATCAAAAGGACGTCGTACGCTAGTAATAATTCTTGGAACGAAAACTGCTTCGGCTATATTTCCGATATTTATCATTACGGCATATGCTTTGATCGGTGGAGGTATTTTTCTCGGATTTACGAAGATCTATTCGCTAATCAGTTTTACATCCATACCGCTTGCTATAAAATCAATCTTGTCATTGAGGAAAGAACCGGAAAGCATTGAAAAGATAGTGCCTGCAATGGCTTCAGCCGTAACATACTCTAGGATTACTGGCTTTTTGCTGGCTATCAGCTTCATTCTATAGATGATAAAAATGTATTCTTCTAAATTTTTCTGTTGGTTGCTTTAACAATAGGTCTTGTCTTGAAAATATCTTGGCAAAAGGGTAAGCCTAAATTTATAGTGAGTAATAAGATTCGATTCGTTATTATTTTGCATGTTGCTATATGTAAGCTATTGTCGTCTTCATCTTCGTCGTCTTCATCACCATACCAAATGCTTGAGGGTTATGCTACACCAGGAGGGACAAGGAAATACATGGAGTATGCTATCTCACAGAGGAAGCCTAGAAGTCACTTTAAGTCTTTTGACAGCCTGCACCTATCAAGCATAGGCATGGGGACATACTTGGGTCAGCTAAGTGATGAAGACGATCAGGCTATTGAAAACGCGGTCTGTCAGTCAGTCAAGTCTGGTGCGGTCAATGTCATCGATACTGCGATAAACTACCGTGCGATGAGGTCGGAAAAGAGCATCGGTAGAGCACTTCTGCGTCTCGTAAATGACAGGATAATTTCACGAGAGCAGGTTTTTGTATCTACCAAGAATGGCTATATCACAAGTGACGGGGACTATCCAAACATCGACGTAATGGAATACATCCACAGGATGTATATCCAGACTGAAGTAATAACTGCAGACGACATCAGCTCCGGCTACAATGTCATGAAGCCTAACTATCTTGCCAAGTGCATTGACAAGTCACTGATGAATATGCACATTTCTACCATCGATCTAGTTTACATTCACAACGCCTTTGAAAGTTGGCATCAGGACGTGAGCAGGGAGCAGTTTATGGAGATGCTTATAAAGGTGTTTGAAGTTTATGAAAAATACCGGGCTAAAAACAAGATTCGTTACTATGGCATGGCAACTTGGACCTGCTTCAGAGTTTCTGCCGGTAGTCCGGAATACCTATCGCTTGAGCAGGCAGTCAAGAGCGCTGAGAGTGTCGGAGGCAAGGACCACGGCTTTAGATTTATCCAGCTGCCGTACAATCTTGCGTACAGCGAGGCACTTTTACTTAGGAACCAGTCAGCAGGTTCTGAGGAAAATCTTACAATTCTGCAAGCAGCTGCGAAACTCAACATTGGTGTATTTACTAGCATACCTTTCTTTCAGGGAAGGCTACTTGGTAGCCAGATCCCTAGTTATGGAAGTGTTACTGATCCTGTAGCCAAGCTGCTGCAGATAATTCGATCGAGTCCATCAGTCATTGCACCTCTCATTGGACAGAAAAAGGCTGAGCACGTTGAAGAAAACCTAAAGACCGCAAATATGCCGCCGCTTTCAGAGGAAGAATTTGAGCAGGCTGTTCGAATACTCACCAACCGGCAACTATAGAAATCTAGAAATTACGGGCATAGCGTGTTGGCGGATGACAGTAGCTCATGAAAGAGGTTATGGTATTGATTGGAGCGATTTATGTTACTTTAACAATAATAGTAGCAGTAGCAGTACTAATGGCTAATAGCTCAACTTTCCCACAACCCTATTCTCTATTACCTTCAATTCCTGCTTTTGGTTCAGATGGCAGCTTGGCCGCTGATTCCCTGGCAGGAGTAATGTATGTACAAAACTCAAATTCTAACAGCATCTCTGTGGTAGACTTGGCGACAAATACAATTTTGAGGAATATCACAGTTGATGGGACCCCTCACAATATAGAACTCTCTGAAGATCAACTAGCACTTTATATCCTCACATCAGACGGGGATTCTGGAACCATCCTTATGCTAAATACTACAAGCAACGAGCTTATGAGCGAGATACCTACAGAAGTTTCTGTCCAAGATATTGCAATATTTAATGGTGCTATATATGCAAGCGACGTACTTGGAGGAAGCGTACTAGTGATGAATGTAAACGGGACTCTCATAGATGAAATCAAGGTTGGATCTAACCCTCAATATATGGAAGTGAGACCTGATGGACAAGTGCTATATGTTACTAGGTTAGGAGGTCCTATCTCTGTAGTTGACTTGGAACAAAAAATAGTGATAAAGGAAATAGATTCTGGGAGCATGCCTCATAGTCTTTCCTTTACCAATGGGGGCGAAATCCTATTCGTTGTAAACGCAGAAAGTGATACTCTGTCAGTCATCGACTCACATAAACACGAAGTAATCAAAACTATACCGGTTGGCGAGAGTCCAGGATATGTTGCATTAAATCCTGACGAGACACTTGCTTATGTAACAAATATGGACTCCAATACGGTATCAATAGTGGATGCAGATCAAGTAGTAAATGAAATTCCTGTTGGCAACGGACCTTATGGAATTGCATTTAGTGCAGACGGCGGCGATTTGGCCTATGTTAGTAACATGAGGGAAAATAATCTCTCTATTATCA
>CAYWRR010000307.1:0-2892 GCA_964460425.1 uncultured Nitrososphaera sp. | reverse complement strand
CAATGAAAGCTAGGATACGCCTAGCTATAGAATTTGCCTTAAGTTAACGGAGCCTAATAGAGGATAAGATACTGGCAGCAGTTACTTATTGCTTGTCATGCAAGTTAGCTTTTATCAAGCTATCTTGACAGGTTCTCATTAAGCATAAGGGCCAACAACGCAGCCCTTAGCTCCTTTCCATAAGATGCTTGCTTGAAATATATTGCATTTTTAGTATGATCTATTGACTGTGAAATTTCGTCCACTCTTGGCAATGGGTGCATGACTGCAATGTCTGACTTGGACTTTGCCAATGCGTTTTCATCTATTGTGTAGGTCCCCTTGACCTTTTCATACTCTTGCACATCCGGGAAGCGCTCACGCTGTATCCTCGTAACATAAATGACATCGGTCTCTGGCAAGACTTCGTCAAGCTTGCTATGCTCCTTTATCTTGAGCTTGTCTTCTATTTCATAGAGCGACTCTTTCCTTATCCGCAGGGTAGCCGGCGAAACAAGATGTACCTCCACCTTATAATTGGCAAGGCCATAGAGCAGCGAATAGACAGTTCTTCCATATTTTAGATCGCCTACTATAGTCACTGACAGGCCATCAATCTTACCCTTCTCCTTCAATATAGTATACAAGTCAAGCAGAGCCTGCGTTGGATGCTCTTCACTTCCACTCCCAGCGTTTATGATAGGGTTTTGTGACAGCTCGGCTGCAAACCTACTAGAGCCATCCAGAGGATGACGGAGTAGGATGACGTCTGAATATAGATCAATAACTCTTATTGTATCAGCAAGGCTCTCACCCTTTTCCACAGAAGATGACTTCAAATCAGAGATGCCGATCGAGCTTCCTCCAAGTGACGCCATCGCTGCTTCAAAGCTCATCCTAGTTCTTGTGGAAGGCTCATAGAAGATGTAGCCAAGAGTCCTTCCCTTGCCAAGCTCACCTCGCTGGCTATGCTTAAGGCGGCTTATACTATCGGTTGCGTCAAAGACAAACTCCAAGTCGTCCTTGGAAAAATCTCTTATCGAAACAACGTCTCTGTCGTAAAAGGGATTTGGCATGGCTAGTACCATACCACAAGCAGGCTATAATAAACACTATGACCTTGACCTTCCTGGATTTTCATACTCAAGATTGCTGTCTTCTTTTCTTTTCTTGATCCATCTGGCACTTTTTTGCTCTATCTAAGTAGAATGTGTTTGTGCTTTTGGTGAGCTTTTACACTAACCTTTGTTTTGTGTGAATAGTATGTATGTTATATGATAAATATTCCGTCTCTTTTCTTCCTCTTCTTATTTGGCAGATCGCAATCATATAGATTAAGATGACTCGTTTATTACAAGAATGTAAAAACTAGAATAACTAAGTGTTTCATTTGTAGTGACACATTGTCTAATGACGGATATTTGACAGAACGCCCAGACAAGTATAGATGGTCACTACTATAGGAGCATTAAAAAAATTATGATGAAACCAAAAACTTAAGCTAGTTTAGTTCTTGATATGATAGGATCTCCAGATCTCATCAGATAGAATTGATCAATCGCTAGCGCTAGGTTCATATCCTTTATTTTCTGAGTTTTCTATGCACATATTGGCGATATATCGCTATACAATATACAAGAGCCCCAATATCGGCATATTTGTCAAGGCAAATGATAACATCATCTTAGTACCGTACGGTTTTGCTGAGACAAAGACAGAAAAACTTGCCAACTACCTACAGGTAAGCGAAGTGTATGCTTCCATAGCAGGCACCCGGCTCCTTGGTCCTATGACAGTCATAAACAATAATGGCATGCTGCTGCCCCCAATAGCGTCTGATGAGGAAATCCAGATGCTAAAACAGTCAACTCACCTAAATGTTGAGCGAGTAAAAAGCAAGTTCACTGCTATAGGCAACCTAATTGCAACAAATGATAACGGCGCAATAGTATCACCGCTCTTTAAGGGGGAGACAGACCGTCAGGTGCAGGATGTACTCGGTGTTCCAACTAACTCTATGACTGTAGGGGGCTTTGTTCAAACAGGAACAATGATTGTCGCCACTAATGGTGGTGCAGGCGTACACCCCAAGGCTACAGAGGACGAGGTAAGAGAAATTTCAGAAATATTGCAAGTACCTGCAGAGCCGGTAACAGTGAATGGAGGAGTGCCCTTTCTGTCATCAGGCATCGTAGCAAACATGAAGTCAGTAGTTGTAGGCAACCTTACAAGTGGGCCTGAGCTAATTATGTTGAGTAGGATCTTCAAGGCATGATCGTTGAAATCCTCTGCATAGGTAACGAGCTTCTATCAGGAATTACGCTCAACACCAATGCATACTGGCTTTGCAGCGAGATTACGAATGTAGGGGGTGTTGTAAGAAGAGTGACGGTTGTACGCGATGATCTTAGTGAAATTCTGTCCGCAGTAAGAGAATCACTTGCAAGAAAGCCCAATATCTTGATAACGACAGGAGGTCTTGGTGCGACCTATGACGATATCACTCTTGAAGGTATGGCTGCAGCACTTGGCAAAAAAGTTGTGTTAGATAATAGAGCCGTGGAAATGCTCAAGAAAAGCTATGCAAGGCGCAAGCTTCACTATGAGCTGACGGAGTCGAGGCTAAAGATGGCCACTATACCGGAGAATTGCATCCCAATTCAGAATCCTGTAGGGAGTGCGCCTGCAATCATGCAGCAGGCAGGTGGTATATCGATCTTTTGTCTGCCTGGCGTACCGTCAGAGATGAAAGCAGTATTCAAAGAGCACACCCTGCCATGGATAAAGAAGAGCGTAGGTAAGTTTGTTGCAGAGGAGCTCAACTATAATACAAGAGGACTCACGGAGGCCATGATCGCTCCACTATTGATAGAAATAGTCAAATCTCATCCCAAGGACATGATCTATCTTAAG
>CAYWRR010000306.1:0-2901 GCA_964460425.1 uncultured Nitrososphaera sp. | reverse complement strand
CAAAGGTGATGAACAGGCACAATTGGTATTACATGATTCCTTGATATTCAACACGTTATTAGTTGCTGCAGGACTTGCCATGTTGTATTTTGGCTCTGAATGGCTTGTCAGAGGCTCTGTCAACATTGCAAAAAAAATGCGGGTAAGCCAGCTTGTAATTGGATTAACAATAGTTGCTTTTGGTACATCAACTCCTGAGCTAGTTGTAAGTATTAATGCAGCATTAAGTGGTCAGGCAGATATATCGCTTGGAAATGTCGTAGGTAGCAACATTGCGAACATCGGTCTAATCTTGGGGCTCTCTGCTGCAATCTTTCCTCTTGCAGTTCACATAAACACAATAAGAAAAGAAGTTCCAATAATGATTGGCGCTGCTCTAGCCCTCATCCTGCTATCACTTCTGGATAATGAGATAACACAGATAGAGGGTGTTCTGCTAGTTTTGGCGCTTATTGTGTTTGTCTATTTCAGTTACAAACAGTCTAGGAAGGATGAAGAAAGAAAGGGAAAAGAGAATCGAGTATCAGAGTTTGATGCTAATGAGGCATACAGAATGGACATCGAAGATATAACTCCAGTCATGGAAACAGCATCTGATCCTGTCGGGCACATAACAAACAAGGACACTAAAAGACGAGCAAAAGAAGATACCCCCGTCCGAACTCCTGCTACAACTACAGATACTTCAGCCCCTAGCTTTGTCAAATCGATATTACTAATCGCAGTGGGGATTATTCTTCTCTATCTTGGTGCCACATTTACAGTAGAGAATGCGGTCGTAATCGCAACTGAGATTGGGATTTCGGAGAGAATAGTAGGTCTCACTATAGTTGCCATAGGAACATCATTACCTGAATTAATTACATCTGTTGTTGCGGCAAAGAAAAAGCATCTTGACTTGACTGTTGGAAATATTGTTGGAAGCAATATTTTCAATGTACTTTCGATAGTTGGAATATCAGCTGCAATTGCAGGAGTAAGTGTTAACCCAGACATTTTCATGGATTATGCAGTCATGATTGCATTTAGCTTGCTGCTGATTCCACTAATGAGAACAGGATTTGTCATAAGCAGGATAGAAGGATATGGCTTGGTGGCGACATATTCAGTATACCTTTTGATACTGTTGCTAATGTAAAGACCGATTAAAAAGAAGATCAAGTAAACTTCACGAAAAAGTAATGTAACCAAAAATGAAAGACTTCTCTGCTTCAGATAGATGCTATAACAACTATCTATGAAGCTATTGTATGTATCATAAGAAGAGATGGCTAGAATAAACGGACAACAACTTTGTAGCGGGTTCGGTGGAACCAGAGACAGATTTGACTTGATTATTCCACCCAATAAAATAGCCAACATTCTCTGACCGGTTTGATAGCCTTAGATGGGATATCATTGAAATTGGGTTAATCATTTACATCGGCAGCAACATTGGTAGCATTGGTGTCGCAGTTAGCAGCATTACCTCGTGCATCAGCAGCTGGCAGCGGCAGTGGTTGTGGCATCAGCGGATGTGGTGGAGATTTTGCAGATGATGAAGGAAGCGGAATCAAAGGTGGCTTTGGAGGTGGTGGAAGCGGTCAAGGTGGTGGAGGTAGCAGTGGTGGCTTGCACGGTAGCTGTTTCTAAAAGATAAACTCCCAATGCTAACTCATTTTTTCAGGTTTTTCATTATGTATTGTTAATTCTAATGTTAGAATTATAGGAAGTCTCGTGTAGAAAGAAATTGTAACTTAAATCATACCCAAAGAGAGGAGTGATACAGAAGTAGATTATAGTCTCTTGAGAATGATGAAATTCTTGGTTACTATAAAGGTATTTGATACAATTCAGAATAAGGCTGATTTAGAAAGACAGGCACAGGCTGTAAAAGAACAGATACAAAAGATAATCAACTCAGGTAAATTAGTGCAAGGAGGTCAGTTTGCAGATGCCAGGGGTCACTTCTTTTTGATAGATGTAAATGATGAAAAGGAATTGCTACAATTACTTGGAAGAGGTCTATTAGATAGTTGTAAAGTAGAGAGTCACCCTATGGTGTCATTTGAGGATTTATTCGAATTCTTTCAAAGTAATCCTGTTCGCTGATATCCAGAGGGTGCCTGAAAGCAAGGATGAAACATAAGGTTCAGACGCTTCTTTCAAAGTAAGAGAAAAAGGACAAGAGTAACTTACAGCAGGTAAAGATGCACGCAGGTTCGGTGGGATGCAGCTGAAAATTCAGACCAATCTATATACAGAAAAACGCCTATCTAGGAATATTGGTTACTCTGAGCTGTTCTTTAATTAGCGGGGTGCACATGTCTATCTGGTGAATGATTTGACAGATGCAAATCTACTCCTTGCAATCAATGAGATTGTACTAAAGAAACAAAAGATAATTTCAATGAAAGAGCATTATGATCTGGAGGACAGAAATGGGATGAAATTTGTAGAAGCTGAGGGCAATCTCTTTCAATTCCCAGCCAGGTTTGTTGTCAAGGATGTCAATGGCTCAAAGTTGATGTATATTGAAGGGAAGACTTTCTCACTCCGGAAAGAATTCTCATTATATGACAATGCCAGAAAGTTTCTTGGAACTATAAAGAATAAGCTGCTCAAGCTGACAGGACAAGAGTACTGGCTAGAAAGAAATGGAGTCGAATTCCTGCGAATCTTTGTGAATTTCACAGGGCTTGACTATCAGAAGGAAGTCTATGGAGTTCAAGTCGCTACTGTTCATAAGAAATGATTCTCAGTACGAGATCAAATAGGACTCTCCATAACAGGAGAAGCGGTAGATCATCGAGTAGTATTGGGAGCGCTGATAGTAATCGAGCATATAGAAGTTACCAAGAGAACAAGAGACAATAGTTGATGCAGTTGAACTTCCGAAAGTATTTTGTTCCCAGAGAGGCA
>CAYWRR010000305.1:0-2932 GCA_964460425.1 uncultured Nitrososphaera sp. | reverse complement strand
CAAGATTCCTCCATCGCTGTACGCGTCGGTAGTCTCAGAGAAATTCATCCCTGCAAGAGGTGATACCTCTTCTTGACCGAGAGCAACTTGGCCTGTAATCATAATTGTCACAGCAGTCACAAAACCCACCACGATAAACATCGTAGCTAATTTTGAGTTTAGATGCATCAAATTAACTGCTGAGTACACAAAGATTTAAATAAGGTGGAATGAAAAACTGAAAAAGCTTTTTGAAATTGAAATCGCAACAATAAGTCTGAATCTAGCACTATATCTCTCTTCTAAAGAAAATCAAAACAGCTATTAGTAAACAGATTTCGATAACTCCTTTTAGATTAACTAACTAAATTTTAGCTACGACCACAACATAAGACTACTAGAAGGGCTAACAGAGTTACAGGCAATCACAATAGCTGCCTATCGCAGAAAAGGAAGAGCTAATGTCACTTTAAAGTAATAGAACTTGGCTTAAGTTAACAGAGCCGTATTGAGTGGATAAAAAATTAATAAAGCCAACATATACATAATACTACCACAATTTCTCAGCTTATAAAGAACTTATGTACGCTCTCCTTGGTTACATGCAACTTGTATACTTCAGATTCTTTCAATACAAAGACTTGATCATGCATTTCAAAGAGGTCCAATATGCTAGTCATATCCGAACCTAAGAGCGTATCTGTCCTATAAGTGCAGAACATAAATCCAGAAATCCTGTCATTATCATATGCATGCTCAATATCTATGGCCTGCTTTAGAGATGCCTTAGCAATATCATTTATAAGAAAATCCATGCAGCATACTTGACGGTTGTTTGCACTTTTAGCGATCCTTTCCATTGTTGCTCCACAGTATTTTAGGACATTATTTTGTTTTTGAGGCTCATAGGGTAGAATGGTTCCTTCAAACCATCCCAGGTTATTGACATGCTTGCTGACACGTGACAGTGGTGGTCCTGCATAGCATCTAAACCACCCAGCATCTTTAGCAAGTCCATCCATCGATTTTAGAAGCGCTATCATGGAATCGTCGCTATCATAAAGGATGAGATGATGCTTCTTTGGAATATTTGTCTGTTGCTGCTGAAGCCACCTATCTACAGCATCCCTTACAATGGAATTTATTGAGACTCCTTTTTCTCGGGCTACCTGGCCAAGCTGTATATGCGTGTCATCATCAAATCCTCTGACAATTAGGTTTTTTGCCATATACAGTATCTAATACCCTTGACACACATATAAATGTGATATCATGATATCGCTAGGTATATATAATGATATCATGATATCATTCTCTATGACTCAAATAACAGAAAGTCAAAAAGTTGGAACAAGAACCACCATCTCAGACGAGAAGGTTGTAAACGGAGTAGACGTCGAGAAGTTGTACGAAACTATGGGGGCTATAAAGCATAATCCGGATATAGCCAAGTTTAATTTCAGAGCCCAAAATACTTGGATTAACGGTGGACATAACACTACAACCCTCAACGAATTTGATGGTGCCTGCCAGACCCATAGAAGGAGCCAGCCTTTTGTATTTCAAAAGGACGAACCTCCAGTTCTCTTGGGAACCGATAAGGGAGCAAACCCTGTAGAATATCTCCTTACAGGGTTGGCTGGTTGTCTGACAACAAGCTTGGTTTATCACGCAGCGGCAAAAGGTATCAGGATTGACCAAGTAGAAGCAACACTTGCCGGGGACCTTGACATACAAGGGTTTCTTGGAATGTCAGATAAAGTAAGAAATGGGTACGAGAGCGTTCGAGTCAAGTTCAAAGTGAAGGGAGATGCATCAGAGGAAACGCTAAGGGAATTAGTAGAAATAGCCCAGCAGAGGTCGCCTGTATTTGACATAGTCTCACACCCGACACCAGTACATGTCAGTTTAGCAGAGGATTGATTGATTTGGTCGTGATGAAAGGTAGAATCATCACTCCTACCCCTCTTTTCCTTCGATCGATAATACAGGTAAACTTTCTACTAACCACCACTTGCTTTTGCACGCTATAATGATACGACATCACCACTAGGCAGTAGAAAATAGGCGATTTCTATGCAAGAAACTCTAACTCAATGGAATATACTCATTAATATTGTTATCACAATCGCTGCTTTTGCTTCTTATCATATGATAATTTTGGGAAAGAATTCTATGCTTAACAAGCTTGTAGGTGACCTATTTAGAAAAGATGCATGGAACGAGGAAAATATCGGAGATCTGCAAGGCTATCTCAAATTAATTGCTAATGCCTCTATGCTGCTTGCGGGAGTTGCACTTGCAACTGTAGCTTTCGTTGCAAACCAATTTACAGAAAGCGCTTATGGAACTGAAAACCTCATCGGCGTGATAATGATATTACTATCTGTAGTATTCTTGTTCTGGTCATTTGGGCTTGCGTTACATGCGGTATTGGCTATGAAGCGAAAATATAAGTTTCGCCTCACCATCGCTGCTTCAGCACTAACATACTACCTTGCTGGCTTAGGGCTATTTCTTTTCTTTGTAGGTCTCCTGTGGTCAATTAGTGCGATAAATCCACTCTATAGTGTCATAACTGCAATAGGATACTTTATCATTGCCGGGGTTTTGCTTGCTGTAAGCCGTAATCTAGAAGAGGTAAACGTAATAGAGAAGAATTCGCTGCAGGGATTAGCCAGAGAATAGATAATGATGTTAAGGAAGTTTGGAAAGCGCTGCTAAACAAGAACTGATTAGTGTCCAAGATCGGTCGAACTTGAAAGTATGCATGTATATTCCTTGCACTATATGATGTAATTGCACTTCAAGTGATCCGTAATCCTGAAACAGGTACTAACTAAAACTAAAGGATGTGGGACAGGCTCAAAAAATACCCCTAACAGGGCTTTCCTAACAGATCTGGACTGAGCTTCATACAATTATTATATGCCACACATGTTCCAGTGCAAAG
>CAYWRR010000304.1:0-2948 GCA_964460425.1 uncultured Nitrososphaera sp. | reverse complement strand
GCCTATCTGATCAGATGTAAAACCATGACTTTTTGTTGAGCACTTATTTGAGCTCTGCATGTTAATTAGTTTCTTAAGAGATATTTAGGGTTTTTGAAGTTCTTATTATTGATGAGATGAAACAAGAACCAGCAACCAGAACTACTACTCCTATTAAGGACACTACAACTACAAGACAGTATAGTTGGAAGTCAACAAGATTTTGTAATTGATAAAAAAAGGCACTGCAAATATATCTATACATATATGTACTTAGCAGCGATAGAATTATTAGCCTGACAGGATATTTTGGCTTTATTGTACCGCGGGGAACTAGAGGTTCAGGCCAAAAGAAAGGCGCTGGCCGTTTTGCAGGATGAAATTACAAAAATCTTAAACTCTTCAAGGGATTTATCAATTCTGACCACATCACTCATCAAAGGTGACGGAATGAATAGTCATCAGTGTCTTGAACGTATGACAAAGACCGAGGAAGAGGTTGAGAATCTCTGTAGGAAGATAACTCGCGAGGTTGCCGAGATAGGCAGCCTGATGGCAAATAGGGAAGATATCTTGAGAACTGCTTATATCATCGACGATATTGCTGGCTACATCAGCGGTGTTGCATTCAGACTTGCCAATATCAAGCCAATGACCTTAAGAAAGGCCTCATCTGATTACGAACTAAACCAACTTGTCGGTATGGTAGTAGACACCATTTTCAAGTTAAATGAGATGGGCCGTGCCCTTTCAATCAATCCTACAAACGCGATAGATATTGCGCAAGATGTTCAAACTCTTGAGCGTCAGGTAGATGCGAAACACAGGGCTGTTATCGTCAAGGCACTCAGCGAAATTTCAAGTACCAAGGATCTGTTGTTGCTCAAAGACGCAGTTGAAGGCATCGAGGGTATGGTGGACAAATGTCAGGAAGCGGCTGATTCCTTCACGATTCTTGCCCTGAGTATGTAAGAAATGATAAGTGGCAGGCTGGTTGAAAATCGGATAGTAGTCTGGGACGTTTCGCATTCAAGGTCACTTTTTGGCAGTGGCTATTATGGTAAGCCACTTGGAATCCCGAAGCCTAAAGGTACGGAATTTGACGCCCCACTCGTGCTTGACCTAATAGAAGGATGCTACCTTGTAGAGAAGAACAAGTTAGAAGTATTTCAAACTGATGGCAAACCTGTTAGCTTTGCGAAAATAAAGAAGATATGCAAAGAGCAGTATATCGACTTTGAAGCTCACTACCTGGTTTATCATGACCTGCGTGACAAAGGCTACATTGTTACGCCGGGGACCAAATTCGGATGCGACTTTGCAGTTTATGAACAGGGACCTGGAATTGACCATGCACCCTACCTAGTGCAGGTTTTTAGGACCACAGACGACCTTACTGCAACTGGCATTGTTCTGGCTGGTAGGCTTGCAACTACCGTAAAAAAGCAATTCATTTTAGCGATCCCAAAAGTAAAACAGGAAAAAGTAGATTTTGTTGGATTTGATTGGTGGCGTGCCTAGTTATTGGAGACTGTTGCATGTTGTTGTTCCGTCTTTCCGTTTTGAGCTGGCAGGTCAAATTTCACAAAATTGTCTCCTGAGATAGTAAGTAATGCAGTGTACTTTTCAGAGCCTTGATCAAGCCACCCTTTGTATCGGATCGAGTTCTTTACAATATCTGCGATGCTAGGCTTTTTCTCATTTACTTCGTCATAGCATGATAGGATCTCGCCAAACCTGACCTGCTGCTGGTTATTGAACTTTGTCAAATAGTAAACAAAGACAGCAGTTTTTTCGTAGTGGTTGGCCGGCTTTTTATCAGCATAGAATTCACGGAGGCCAATCTTGCTTCCATTTGCCTTTAGGTCGACAGGTATTGGGTGTATTGTTATCGCGGGTCTGACAGAATGCTTAGCGGCACTGCTTATTGACTTGTAAGGTTGTGGAATAGGAGACTGCTCACTCGTAGCTGAAGTCTCTTTGTGTTGAGCAGCTAGTTCTGCAGGTAGTGCGGCCTGGGCCGACTGCGGTTTCAGTTCAAGCCTTTGCTCTACGCCCCGGCTCACCGCTTCCTTTACCGCTGTCTTAAAAATTTCTTCAAATTTTTCAAGGTGCTTATCAACGAAGCTCTCTTTGCCCTCAAGTTCAACCATTCCCTCCCTGACATTTATCGTAAACCTGGCTTCTGAATTTGTCAACTCGGTCTATAACATCTGGAAGTTTTTAATTAAGCTGTTGGTGCCATGAGCCAGTCTAACAGCGAAAGATATTTGACAGGAATGCCAATTGTAGCAAAAAACCGCTGTCTTAAATATGTGTGACTTGTAGTAACATGATTATACTGTATGTTTGTAGTCAAGAGGCTTGGCAGGAACGGATTATGGAGCGCGGTAAGCCTTATAGATAAGAACGGCTCGTTCAGAGGCGAGGCCAAGTTTGAGACGCGCAAAGAAGCCGAGGAGTACTTGGTAGATTATCTCAAGAGGATGAAAGACCGCTTAGTTGTAAGCCCTGAGGGAACGGGGCAGCTTAAAATATTTAAAGAAAGATAGGCTAGTAAAATTGAACAACCTACAACGTCTATACACATGACCCTAAATGGTGTAAAAAGTATGCTAATATGT
The DNA here is from genome assembly GCA_964460425.1 of uncultured Nitrososphaera sp. GTDB lineage: Archaea > Thermoproteota > Nitrososphaeria > Nitrososphaerales > Nitrososphaeraceae > Nitrososphaera. Next base: position 345 of record CAYWRR010000304.1, on the reverse strand, counting down.
TTTACATCTTTTGAAGTTCATTTGTTGTAGGCTGAGAGGGCTATTGCGGATTGAAGATGACAAAATGCTAAATTAGAATGTAAAAAGCTTTTAGTTGAAATTAGAAGGATCAATGAAATTAGGAATCATAGAAGAAAGTCGATAAAACCTTTTCAAGACTCTGATCAGGTAGTGGAAGTCATCAATAGGTTTTGCCTTGTAATGCAAGTGCTTTAGCAAGTAATATGGCAGTTTGGCTTAAGTGTTTAGACAAAGAGCTGCAGAAATTTATCATTAGATCATCATCGCTATTCATGACACATTTTGGATCAATTCTTTACATCACAGAGCATTAAAGAAGATAGA
>CAYWRR010000303.1:0-2952 GCA_964460425.1 uncultured Nitrososphaera sp. | reverse complement strand
GACTTTTTTATTGTTTTAAGGTAAAAATTGGTAATAAAGTCCTTAAGTTAACAGAGCTATTTTTTATAAGGCCATAGTTATATCAAAAAATCGAAACATCTTCTTTGATATTCTCATCATTAACAACATAGGAGGCCCTTCTACTATTTCCTATCTTTAATATAGGGAATTATTTGCAACTAGCCCCAGAGATCCCTGACCAAATGACTCACCTAACAGTTGCAAAGTTTGGCGGCAGCGCCCTTGGGCTAGAGGGAGCCATGATCCCTCAAATCGTCGACAGGATAAAACAGTTGCAGCAAGAATCTAAGGTCATCACTGTTTTCTCGGCACCTCTAATTGAATATGGTGGCAAAATCATCTCTATGACTGATATGGCGATTTATGTGGGTAGAAGCTATGCCTCTTCCACCCCCGTAGAGATTGAAGTGCTAAGAGAGATCTATGAGAGAATATCCTCCAAGTACTTGGACAACCATCTCAGCCATGAATTTCTTGATACTCTTGATAACTTCTACAGACAGGTGATAACTTCGCTCAAGCAGGCGGCGGAGAATAGGCGCTTTGTTGATGTAATAAGATCAAGAACGCTTGCATACAGTGGCGAAGTAACAATGTCATACTTGATGGACTATGTGATGCAGAGCATAGGCCTTAAATCATCACATGTGTTAATCGAAAAGTGGCCGATAATCACTGATGACAACTTTGAAGCAGCTAACTTTATGGTACAAGAGTCAAAACACCATGCCGACCATCTTGTCGATCTTATCAATCACAGCGATGTCGTGTCCATGGGCGGCTTTATAGGCAAGACTGTAGATGGACTCGAAACAACATATGAGCGTGGAGGCTCAGACAGGACTGCTGTTGATGTTGCAATTCTGCTACATGATCATTATGATGTCAAGATCGACTTTGAAAAAGATAGCGCAGTTTTAAGTGCAGATCCGAGGATCGTAAAGGAAGAGTTAGAATACATACAATATCTATCATACAATGAAGCTAAGCTTGCAGGCATGTTTGGTATGAAAATCCTCGACCCAATTGCGATAAAAGAGATAGATGACAACAACCTTGACATTCCTATTGTTATTACAGAGATGGTCAAGCCAAACAGCAATATCACCATGATCAAGAAGAAGCCACCAGTTTTAGAGTATGCCAATCCAATAAAAATAGTGACCGGCAAGAGAAACTGCGCAATAGTGAGGATGGAGAGCACGGCATCGTCACATCTTGTGGCATCGCTCCAACTTGACAGGCAGTACCACGATTTTGTGAAATTGTCGCCCTATATGATCGATGATACTGAGATGACTCGTCTGCTGTTCCTTGACGCAGACTATGTCAGAAGGCATGAGAGGTATATACGCGCCTACTGCACTAAGACGGAGATAGTCTATGGTAGAGGTGTAGTTACGCTCATTGGCGATCAGATGTGGCGCGTACCCAAGATCGCGTCAACTGCCAGCAGCACAGTAAGTGAGCATGACCTCAATATCCTCAACCTTGACGCTCAGGAGGAAACTTCAAGGATCCTAATAGTGGTAGAGGACAAGGGAACGAATGTTGCAGATGCGATCAGAGCGATACATTCTACAAGGACGAAGATCATGGGTTGAAATGACACAAGGGAAAATATGGCTCAATGGATCGCTTGTAGATTGGGATAATGCGAAGATTCATGTATTAACACATGGACTTCACTATGCAACAGGTGTATTTGAAGGTATCCGCTGCTACAAGACAGTGAACGGCATCGCAATATTCCGATTAAGCGATCACATACATCGGCTGATGGACAGCGCAAGGATTTACTTTATGGATCTTGGCTACACCAAGCAGCAGCTGGAAAGAGCAGTGATTGAAACTGTCAAGGCAAATGGCATGGAGGAGTGTTACATCCGGCCAATTGCATACTATGGCTATGGCAAGATGGGAGTCAATCCTCTGCCAAACAAAGTGTCTGTCGCCATAGCGGTATGGAAATGGGACGAGTACCTGAAAGTTAGCGATGGGGTAGACAAGGGCGTACGCATGATGGTGTCATCGTGGATAAGAATCGACAACAGGGCAATGCCGATGCGCGCTAAGGCAACTGCTAACTATGCTAATTCTGTGCTTGCAAGAGTAGAAGCTATCAAGGCCGGCTTTGATGAGGCGATAATGCTAAATTCAGCCGGGGCAGTAGTTGAGGCAAGCGCCGAGAATATATTCATAGTAAAAAACAACATTCTTGTAACTCCTCCTATTGCCTCTGGTGCACTAGAAGGTGTGACAAGAAGCAGCATATTGGCAATTGCCAAAGAAAATGGCATCGAATATGAAGTGCGCAACATTTTACGGGACGAGCTCTACACTGCTACTGAGGTGTTCCTGACAAGCACAGCTGCGGAAGTCAAACCCGTCGCTGAGATTGATAATCGAACAATAGGTGATGGCCGGACGGGCGAGAGAACAAAGCAACTAATGTTACTGTTCGATGCAGCAGTTCACGGCAGAGACGGAAAATTCAACAAGATGTGGCTCACGCCAATTAACTGAGCAAGGTCGCCTATTATTGTAAAATGTATTGCAAGATGCACAGGTAATGCTCCAGCCAGATACAAGCCACTAGTACGCACATTCAACTTACTGACAAAATACATAGCAACAAGCGGTAAAACAAAAATTACGCCATGTATCACACCGTTTAGCAGCAGTGGGTGATAGTTGTATGAAAGAAAGATAGAAAGCACTAGCGGCTCCCCCTACTGCCCCGACAATCAAAAATATCAGCATATTATACCGCCTTGTTTTACAATTTCTTTTTCAATAACTTTTGATATTGCAGCAAGCCTATTCTTCACCTCTTTTTCATTGTCGCCGCGTGATATCAACTGTATCTTTATCTGCGGCGTCTTTTTCCTGTAGTATCCACGTGGATGCGTCTTAAGATAGATCATGTCC
>CAYWRR010000302.1:0-2992 GCA_964460425.1 uncultured Nitrososphaera sp. | reverse complement strand
AGATTCTGTTATTGTGGAATATGATCCTATGTTAATAACTAAAGGGAAAATAAGGGAAAGGCTAGAAAATTCTGGTTACAAATTTGTTAGAGTCTATAGATAGAAGTGGCTTGCTCACAAACCCCTTTTAGCTAGTTTGAAGGACAAAACTGCTTCAAAAATACAGACGGCTTTTCCTATTCTTCTTCTTTATCGTGTGTATATATAAAGTGTACACTAGCGCCTGTGTAAGACCGTTGAAGTTGACAAATGCAAAAAAGCGAAAAGGTGGAGGTGGTAAGTACTGCTACTGCAGCAACATAGTCATCCTCATCATAATTTTACCTCGTATTAACTTTTGATCTCTTGGCAGTTATTATTTCCTCATGATAATCTCTATAATAAATTGCATGATGCATAATTAAAACTGGGATAATAGAATAGATTTTTTTGCTTCTTTACAATTGTAAACTCATATCCCTATATAATGATTGTTGATTGTACCTTATAATTATCTATACTTATTGTAGTACTGGTGCTGGCCAGGAAGGAAGGCTATTCTAGTTCATTTAACAAATCCTTTTCATGTTTTGTTATATAATGTTGTACCTACGGTTTGGGAATTCATCCTTGGCTGGTGGTTCTGGTAGTAAGCGTTTCATGTATCCAAGAGCGTAACCCCTTTCGACAAGGTTTGATCATATGCAATCATACTTATTTGCTTGAATAACTTGCGAGAGGTTATGTCGTCTTTCCTAGCTGTAAGTCTCTACCAAATGCAATCATAATTTCATATTAAACTGAACTTATTAGGATAATTATTATGACGAGATAAGATCAACTAGTCTGAAAATTCGAAAAATAGGAGAATTCCTTATAGGTCATGTATACTTTCACAGATTAGAATGATCGTAACAATTACAACAACTGCTCTGATGTTGGCTATGAGCCTATTGGTGACAGGCCCAGCAGTAGTAGCAGTGAAGGTGTTTGCTCAGGACACCATAGTACAGGATAGCGACCAAAGAACCACCCAGTCAAACTCCGGTCAGATAAATCAGGCAGGTGATGGTGATGGCGACCGGAGCGCTAGCATTGACCTAGAAAATAACGCAGTCAACCTTGACAAACAAGTTTTCATAGACGAGAATAACGATGACGATGACGATACTATACTACAGCTTAGCACCCAAGAGACCGAGCAGTCCAACGCCGCTCTGATAGATCAAGTGGGTGATGGTGATGGCGACCGGAGCGCTAGCATTGACCTAGAAAATAACGCACTCAATGCTCACGACCAGTGTGTGGTGAAACTTCTAGAACTCGGACTGGAAATACAGGATGCAATTAACGCTTGCGTAACGATAGAACTGCTGGAACCGTAGAAGAAGGGCAAAGCACCATATAGCAGCGGATGAGCTGGACAGGGGATGCGGCAAAACTCGATCATAATCACTCCCCTATTTTTTGTGAAATGCCCTTAAGATTGAACAGTGTCATTCATATATTAATAAATTCTATTCCAAATAATGGTAACAATTTAGCGAATTTCTGATAAAGGATAGATAATCTCAATTGTTACCTAGGATCGTAACAAAAACAACAGCTTTAATAGCAGCAATGTCTTTGCTGGGCACAATAACTCCAGCAGCATTTGCCCAGGAGGACAACAGCCTCACCTCATCCAACATAGAAGGCGTTACCCAATCCAATGATAACGCTTTCGACATATCTCAGGCACTGGAGCAAAATGGCGAAGCTTCAGCGTCAACTGAAGGCGATGGGGACGCGACTGCATCAGTTGAGCAGGTAGTAACCTAACGCTTCTGTATACAAGTAAACAATGCTAACCAAGTATCTGGTAGAGACTCTACAAGTGAACAAGGGAATATCCTAGAAGCTGAAGTAGACTGCTCTTAAGAACCACAACTAGTAATATAGATGATGTCTCATCCTGGCTAATCTAGTACACAAAAACATCTTCACTCTACCCGCCCTCTTCTTTTTTAATTGCTACCATAGTTAAGCTTGAACAAGCTCGCACGACCTTGGGATGAAGATGCTAGACCAGTTGTAACGCTAGCATAGTTCAATTCAAACAAGAAGGATAATGCGCAATAAGAGCAGACTAGATAAATAACGATAATAACTAACTAATCGCTAGTCCTCTTTCCTTTCTTTCTCTTTGTTCAGCAGGAGTTTCAATTTTGCTGTTGCAGCAGTGCGCCGGCGCACATATGGGTTCCATGGCTTCTTTAACAGCTCTCGTATCTTTCGTTTGTCTTCTTCTGGTACTAAAGAATCGTTTAGAAGCCTTGGGAAGCGAACTTTCTTGTGGTTGTTATACGTCTGGTGCATAGTGTGGGAGGCTAGCTTCTTGCCTGTATTTTTCTTGCCAATCCCACAAAACAAATACGAGTTGGGATATCCCGGATATGGGTGTCCATTTGTTAACCACTCTTTCTAGGATATGAGTTGTTGACTCTAACGTTACGAGTACCTGTTTTTCCATTCACAGTTATCCGTGCTATCTGGTATCCATTATCGAACTGCTGAACTACAACATCTTTAATCTTCAGCTTAAGCAGTTCATCGGGCCTGCAGCCGCTGTCTCTGCTTACTGCATGCCAACATCTATCACGGACAGATGTACAATAGTTATAAAAGATAACATCATCTTCAGTCCAGAGATCTGTTGGTTTGTAGATTAATATCTCCTTACGTCTTATCTTGGGAATATTTTGCATGACTTCAGGTTTTGGACGTTTAGCTGAAGGCGCAATATCTGGGCTGTACAACCACCTAAAGAATCGAAGTAGAATAATTCTGTTAAGTTCATAGGCGCCTATCCATTTGTGCAAAGGATCTGTCTGCTCTGGTTTTCTTATCTTATCTAGGAAATTGATTAAGTCCTGTCTTGTCATGTCTTTGAAATCTTTAGGTTTATGGAATTCTGCAAGTTCCTTCAGCTTGTAGATAGTGTCTATCCTATATTTTTAAGAAGGGTTTATTT
>CAYWRR010000301.1:0-3016 GCA_964460425.1 uncultured Nitrososphaera sp. | reverse complement strand
GGTACTGACCTCTTATTGTCCACGTGTATCTATCTCCATGTTTGACAGCAAAATCTTTTTAGACAGTTTTACCGAAGAGGAAAAGTCGATTCTCAAGACCCACTTCTCTAATGTCGACGGGCAGGTATTTGCAGTAACCACCCCTAAGCAGGTGGATAGAGGTGCCCTTATGTCCCGCTATTCCCGCACAGACAAGACTATGCGAAGGGTATTTCTAGATGAGTTTGCAAAGAATCCAAATAGGGGAGAAGAATTTTATAGGCGAGTCCTTCTTGAATATGGGGATGATTCAGTAGCTGAGCTAGGTGAGGCTCAAGTTGCTGTAGAGGGGATATCAAATATTGCTGTAAAAAAGATTGAGGATCGTAGAGTTGGGCTCTCCTATCTAGAAAAATCGTCTCGTTATGTAGCTTTTAACCAAAAGGTTGGCGGCTGCTATCGGTATGCCAGAGAAGACAGTATTATGTCGTCGTCTCACGCAGACAGATATATTGAGGCTTGTGACCACTCATTTAACACTTATAGTAAGAGCATCCAGCCACTACAAGCCTTCCTGAAGGAAAGAGAGCCAATAGAGCGCTTTAGTTTCTTTGATTCGATGTCGCAAAAAGAGGTGACCTTTGGCAAGTTGATAGCCGACAAAGACATTGAAGCCGCCAGGCGGATATATAGCATGACGATAAAGGCAAAGGCACTAGACATACTCCGTGGTCTTTTGCCTGCATCCACTATGACAAATATCGGCATTACAGGCAACGGCAGGGCGTTTGAATACTTGCTGACGCTAATGTATGGATCAAAGCTAAAAGAGATCAAATCTATTGCAGCCCAGTTATTTAATGAGCTAAATGCAGTCATCCCTTCATTTATCAGGCGTGCAAATGACGAGTACGGGCAGGCACTGCAAGAATATACATCAAGAACTGGAAATACAATTGGCGAGTTTGCTAGGTCCCACTTATCAGGAATCCCACCTGAAGAAGAGCCTGAACTTGTCAGGCTGATTGACTACAAAGACAACTTTGAAGCAGAAGTAAATGTGATATCTGCAATTCTGTATGAGCAGGCTCAGGGCCAGTCGCTTTACAGGATTATGAACTATGTCAAATCAATGCCGATTGAAGAGCGGAACAAGGTTATTCGTGCATACACAGAATTTCGTACCAGTCGCCGTCACAGACCCGGCAGGGCGTTTGAAATGGTCGATTATACCTTCGAATTATTCACCAATTTTGGCATATTCCGAGACCTGCATAGACACAGAATTCTTACGATTGAGCGCCAATTGCTCTCTACTAGGCACGGTTATGATCTTCCTCAAGAGTTGGTTGATTCAGGACTCGACAAGGACTTTAGGGATTGTATGTACTCATCAAAACAGGTTTACGAAGAAATAGCTAAGACTAAGCCAGAGGAAGCTCAGTACGTCGTCAACTTTGCCTATCGCTATCCCTATTTTGTCAAGATGAATCTGCGAGAAGCGTGCCACATGATAGAGTTGCGTACGGCCCCACAAGGTCATCCAGACTATAGGATCGCATGCCAAAAGATATACAGTGAAATCAAGCATGTACATCCTCAGCTTGCGCATGGAATCAAGTTCGTTGATATGGATAGATATAACCTAGAAAGATTTGATGCAGAAAAAAAAAGCGAGAAAAAGAGACAGCGAGTTACTAAGACAATACCTGGGTTTTAGTACCATTACATGGTAATCAACACCCATATTGACCAAGCTTTATATATTACCATTGGTTACCATTAGATGGTAATAAAAATGGTCGAAAAAACTATCCCGACAAAAGACGAAAGAACCGTAGTAGACGTATACGACGCTATAAGAGACAACCTCATCAGAACAGTAGATGAATTTGCAAAGGCTCAGCCCCAGTATTCACAGTCAATTTCTAACCTTCAGCTGGACTATATCCAGACAACCAAGAACATGATCCAGACTGTATTTTCCGCTCAGAAGCAGTTCGCAAACACATTGAACGTCCCATCCGTGCCATATGGAGAAGTGTTCACAAGGCAATCAAACGAAGTGACAAATAACGCAATCAGGTCGGTGGGCATAAACAACCAGCTGACGATCAACGCGCTGGATGCAGCAAGAGAAAACCTAAAGATCTACAACAGAACAGTAGATACACTGACTGACTTTTCCACCAACATCGCAAGAGCATGGACAATGTTCTTTGCGCAACAACAGCAACAGTTCACAAGGCAGTAAGAAATCTGCCTTTTTTCTTCTTTTTTGGCATAGTTAATAAATAAGTTAGGTAGTCTGATGCTACTTTTAATATGATAATATCTTCTTGATAGCGTCTTAGCCTGCAGCTACCTTACAGGCACTGATAACGCCAAAATTTAGACACACCGCAATTAAAGGCGGGTTCGGTAGGATTGGATTCTCTCATATGGGTCTAATTGCAATTCTTGTAAGTTCTATTGGTATTATTACAGATATTGTGGCTTTACTCAGTTTGGATTTTCTTGCAACTGATTCAGTCAGGTAACTTGAGGATAGAGTATAATGTCACGTAGGAGGAGGAAGAAGAAAAATTCAAAAGATTCTGGAGGAGAGTTTTGGCTGTAGTTGTTTATCTTTGTTCTATGAAGGGCAGTAGGGTGGGGATATATCCAAATTCGCGGCATTTCACAATCTTCCGGACCTGCCTAGGGTGGGGTCAGGGGAGCTATAACACAGCTAAACCCTGTGATAGGATTATAGACAAGCGTAGTACCTTCGGGACAGATGATACCACTAAAAGGACTACCTAATCTGACATCAGGCAATTCGATGTCTATTGGAAGGTCTGTTTCTGCAATTGATGCTAAAGCTAATTGTTGTCCTGCTCCTCCTAAACTTCCCATAGTAGCCATCGCAGCTATTGTCGCTATAGCTGCTGTGATTGTTGATATCTTGGTTTTCATTATCATATTAATCATAAAATGATAGAACTCATCTGGAAACCCTCTTCATCAATATCATGATGCATCCTAACTGCAGGAA
>CAYWRR010000300.1:0-3018 GCA_964460425.1 uncultured Nitrososphaera sp. | reverse complement strand
AGAAACCTAGGAATATTCAAGATGGCCTTATATTAAAATAATCAAAATGGGACAGCTACTAACATAACCCCAAATTAGACTGACTGTCGCACGTATGGTGTTATTCCTTCTGTTTGGATTAATTTGCATCTACCACAATATCGAAAGTTCCAATATATCCTTGTTCATCTTCGGTTAGGTTGAGCATTAGACGTTTTCCACTACTGGACTGAACTAGGCCATCTGTCGATGGTCCCATGTATATCACATCATCCTCATTCGTCAGACTGGGTTGTCCATGATTACTGTATGGAGGCTGAGTATGAACCTGTTCATTGGTAGAGTCATCGAGATAAAACTGCGACGTCCACTCAAAAGGCTCATCTAATCCTTCAGATGCTCTAACCTTGGCATGTATATGAATGGCTCTGCCTTCGTACCAGCCCGGATAGATTGTGATAAATCGAACTGTCCCATTGTCATCTGTATCTTGGTATCCTCGAAGAAAGTTCTCTCCTCCTGTGCCGTCTTGCTCGACCCCTGAATAAAGACCCTGAGGATTTGCATGCCATATGTCTACCTGTGCACCAACGAGAGGTAAACATACCCCATCACCATCATTCTCATTGTCATCTGCACCATATACATTGAATACAAGACGTAACGGAATTCCTTGTACTAAACCATCTAAAGAATCAGATCTGATGTCAGAACGATTGGGCATACCATCAACAAAGTATGGGCCTTGTATTTCCTGTGGCGAGCCTTCTAGTTCAATTAATGAAGGCGTCAGCATACAAGTAGTATTAGTCGACGCAGCCATTTGCTGAGATGTGAATTGTTCGAAAGGAGGAGTAGAACCTGCGTTCTGCGCTAATACAGACTGATCAGTAGTTGACTTGAATGATACTACTGTTAATAACAGTGTGAAGGCAATCAATGTATACACAATCGTAGCTAACGTACTTGGTATAGCTCCTTTGACATGAGCCATAAAATGAACTTGAGTTAAATGGTATTTAAGAATGTCGATATGTCTAAGTAGCATATGCAGAGCATGGGTTTGAACATTAATTACCAATCTCTGCCTTGATTAAGCGTTTAAGTAAGTTCACCCGCTCTCTCTAGTTACCTACTCCAGTACATCTTCTTTATGATATAACTATAAACGATCAGATCTACGACGGATTGAACACCTGTATCCGACTGTTCCCACGATCTACCACATATACATTGCCTGAAGAATCTAACGCTATCCCAGTTGGCTCTTCGAACTGACCGTCACCAGCACCAGTCGATCCCCATTTTGTTATAAAATTACCATTGCTGTCAAACTTTTGTATTCGATCGTTACCCTCATCAACAACTAAAATATTTCCTGAAGAGTCTACCGCTAAACCAGGAGGCCTGTTAAATTGTCCATTACCACTACCCGATGTACCCCATTTTGTTATAAAATTACCATTGCTGTCAAACTTTTGTATTCGATCGTTACCCCAGTCTGCTACATAAATATTATCGGAAGAATCAGCAGCGATAGCGGCTGGATTTATGAACTGCCCATCCCCAGAACCCGTAGTTCCCCACTTACCAAGGAGATTTCCATTGCTGTCAAACTTTTGTACGCGACTATTCTCACCAAAGTCGCCAACATATACATTATCAGCAGAGTCTACTGTTATTCCGCCTGGACCTATAAATTGACCATCATCTAAACCTGTCGAGCCCCATGATGTGATAAATGTGCCGTTCGGGGTAAACTTCTGAACTGCTGTGTCAGGACTGCCACCGTCTGTAACATACACGTCGCCAGAAGAATCTGTGCCTATTCCTGTGGCGCTTGTAAAATGTCCATCTCCAAAGCCTAAAACCCCCCATGATGTAATAAATGTGCCGTTCGGGCTAAACTTTTGTATCTGATTAGAGACACTCGTGGTATCTGTAACATATACATTATTGTTGGAATCAATTGTTATGTCTAGTGGTTGTCTGAAGCTACCAAAACCAATACCCTCAGAACCCCACTTTGTGAGAAATGAATATTCCTGCTCTTGAGCCGATGTAGCACCAAAGATGATACCAGTTATCGAGACAGAAAACATAATTGATACCAGAGCTGCAAATATCAGCTTAATTCTAGCGCTACGAAACATATCTTTCGATACCATATATGTTTTATATAAATGCATGAGGCTACCTGAGACTCACCTTGGCATTTATTATTTTGCACTAGATACTGGCTAACTATTTTCCTATCTGAGTACTATTGTCTTTAAGGGGACCTGGACGAGGCTTGTCAGCATCCATAACTACTCCATAGATTGGTGTATTGCCGTAATGTGCATCTACTCTAGAAGGATCAAGCCATATGCTTATCACTTTATCTCCCAATATTTTTATCGATGTTGGTATATCCATTACGGGCCCCTCCCTCATACTTGCTGTAGATGTTCCATTGAATATTTTGGTCATGTTATCAGGCTGTGATACATCAGTCAAGACGAAATTGGTAATTGTGTGAGCGTGTCCAGCTGTACCATCGAGTCTTACCATTTCAATCTGTGTGTCAAAGGGTGAGCCCGCAAAAGGACCAGTTTCATTTAAGATCGGTTGGGTAGCATTGATGGTAGAATCACCAGACAAACTGCTTTTCCAATGACCTGTGACAATCCAAGCTGGTCTGCCGCTTTCGTCATTTTGTATACTAGATATTACTCCAAAAGTCTCGTTGCCGCCTCGAGATGACTGAGGTAATGCAGTAGCATTGTAACTAAATTGAATAAGAACCAAAGTGGTCATAAGAAGGGAGGTGGCCAGCGAAGCTAATATTATGGCATATCTAATAGTTGGTCTTCTCATCGAGAACTATTGGTAATTCCGTTATTTGTATATATACTCTATGGTCTCAGTATCAAAAGCTTGTCTAGATTTGGTAGTCGACTATATTATTCACAAAATGCTGCATCAACCATAACTTGCACCCTTCTTATCAATCTTCAATTCTGCATTACCTTCATATTTCGGTTTGACTGCAAGTTG
>CAYWRR010000299.1:0-3019 GCA_964460425.1 uncultured Nitrososphaera sp. | reverse complement strand
ATGATGGCAGTCATTACGTATTAATTTATCCTCAAGAATATATGCATGGCTTATTCAGAACAAAGCATATACTATTATCATCGATTTTTACCAAATCTTGAACTATTCTGCTAACTTCCTATATTATCTTAGGTTATCTTAGGGTTTTTTGGATAATTCATAAGAAAGTTGTTTTTTGAAAAACCCACACTGACGAAGAGAACGAATGTTTATTGAGAGCTTAGCTTGGATGTAGCTGCACTTTGATACTCTACACCCGGAAGTTACATGAACAAAGGAAGATTAATCCACATACACCACAGCCAGTAATTTTAGCAGCAATAATCGAATCTTAAATACCTAGAGGATCTTACTTCGTGAGTAGAATTAAGTCTTGGTAATTTCTTTAACCACGTTTTCTTTAATTTCATTTATCTGGTTAAAGAAAATCTGCTGATAGACATTACGCATCCCTTTTTTTATCAAAATAGAGCACCAGCTATTGCTACAGGAAGAAAAACCAAACCCAATCCTACAACACGCAACGCGGAGATTTATTTTCATGTATCGACATTCATTTGCATGGTGGTCTATGCATTTCGGAAATTCGTGGGCTTTGACTACAATATAGGTCCATCCTGTGACCCATCTTCACTCTCTTCTTCATCTGGAAATGATTCTACTTCTCCATCCTCTGGAATGTCTACGTCAGCTCCCAAATCAGGTCTTCCTTGATCGCCATTGCTATCACCATCGTCTGTTTTTGTTTCAAGGTCTCTATCCTCGATTGCGCCCTTACCAGCCTCATTCTTAACGCAGCTCTCTAATTCGGAGTCCCAATGCTGCAGTATAGGACAGTCAGGAATTGGTTTAGATTCTGCTTCTTCCTCAATTCCCTCGCATGCATCACCTATACCATCACCATCAAAGTCTTCTTGGCTTGGATTAGGAATACCACGACAATTGTCTTCTGAGTCAACTATTCCATCGTTATCAGAGTCACACCCATTCGGTTCACATTCGTAGTCAGTTGGAAATTCCTCAGCTGTTTCGTTTGCAAACGAGTGAGGACCTAGCGGAGCATTTTCAACGTTTCCACCAAATAAAGAAGGTTGTCCTACAAATCCACCACCTGCTGACGGTCCACCTGCTTCGCTGCCTGGAGCTGATGACGAAGGAGATGAGGTCTGTGTTTCTATCGCCAAGCCATCAGTTCCAAAATCAGGCATGACTTGCTTAACCAGAGGACGGGCATCCCCGTACTGCGAACAGCCTGCTTCATAGAGTTCCAATTTGGCAGAGACATCTTTGCCATTTTTCCTGTCCTCCTTTATTTGGTCCCAAAGTTTATTGCAGAATACACCTGTGCTAGATGTCTTGTCAAATTTGGGTTTTTCATCTGCTGCATCCAACACTTGTATATACATGGTAGAAATCATAAATCCTGTTGTTATTCCTAACATTAAGAATATTATCGATCTTGCCTTTCCTAATAGTATAAATGAAAATCTATATTTCATCTAGTATCAACCCTATCGATCTTTTATTTAAGGGTGGGGCCAAATTACATTTGCAATCCAAACGTTAAATTGCTAATATCTATAGGTTTCGAGCAGCAATATATCTCTTTTCTATAGTCTATTTGGGATAACCATTTTAGATTTACAATCCATATTGCTGCCATTGGCAAAAATGGTGAATATGTTAGGTAAAATCCTAAGGTTCGGTTTTTAGAAGTCATAGTTCTCACAATAAATCACAAATTGTACAATAAATATCTATAAATATATCCAAAGACTTCAGATTGTCGGACCGAACGATTGCGTTTCTATAAACCACGGGAACCAACTGATAGTGGGAAGCTGTCTTTTGTGGCTAAACTGGTTGTTGATGGGCGGATAAACGATACAACATTAGTTGCAGTGGATACACTAAAGGTCGATAGCCACTCACGTGTAACTATATCCAAGGAAGTAAAGGATATTTTGCCTATCAAGCCAGGAGATACGTTAGCTTTCCACCAAGATAGAGAAGATAGCCAAATAATATTAAAAATACAGAGAGAATCAAGGGTAGTTGATACGTTAAAAATTACGAGGGAAGGAGCAAAGGATAGAAAAGATACAGGTCTGAAACAGACATACCCCTTTAGTTTATTTGACGAGATAAAAGCAGATCTTGCTGCTCCTCTACACCATCTCGTTGATTCATCAGAAAGATATCGACCAAATATCGTGTTAATAGATGATGAGGAGGATGCGCTGATGACTTTTCAGTTATACCTGACTCAGTACTAAAGTATTTTCAAAATCAGAAGCAGCACTAAAGTATTTGGTCTCCCATCCCAATGACTGTAAGGCGGTGATAACCGATATAAGAATGCCAGACATCAATGGGCTTCAGCTATATCATATGCTGAGATCGGTAAATACAAACCTAAAGGTGATATTCATAACTGCTCTTGATGCAGTTGATGAACTCCTCAGCATGTTTCCAGAGGTCAGGAAAAGTGATATTATTAGAAAACCTGTAGAAAGAGCTGACTTTATAAATAGGGTAAAAGCTGCTATTTTCAGCTAAAATTTGATATCTGGCTTGAATTTGTATCATCTCTATTATTAATAAATAGACTAAGAGTTATTTCCCTCCATTAGTATCTCAGAATGGTAACGTTATAGCAATTCATTTATTCCTTAATACATTCGTAATTTAGTAATGCCAACCTCAGAGCATCAAGCAAGTCATAACTAATAGTAGGTAATTTCTCTAATCTATAATCTCTATGCTCTGCTATAGTTAACTGCTTCATTAGATTAGGGTGTTTTGAGTCATCTATCGCCAATATTCCTTCCGAAGCTATATACTGCATATGACTTAACATTTGAATTCCCATTATACTAAAGTTTACGGGAATTATCTGGCCAAACTGATTTATTTCTTCTAGGTTAGAGCAAGTATGCTTTGAGGTAGGATGTGGATCAATACTCAACCCGAGCGTCTGTCGTAAAGTTCTAGTAAACTCAGGATTACTACCATCAAT
>CAYWRR010000298.1:0-3024 GCA_964460425.1 uncultured Nitrososphaera sp. | reverse complement strand
TCGAGGAGTTTAGTAAGGAAACTCCATCCTGTCTATCGAACACCTCAAGAAATAATAGGTAAAAAATAGTAACCGATCAACTCGTAGTATTCCTATCTCTGGAAGAGCTTCTGATCCTGTGGTGAACAGAGACCCTTAAATTGGCTCACTAGGTGTCAAGGAAGCGCAACTACGACTTTCTATTACTCATAGGTCCTCATAGCTCCTATGATAGAAACGATATTTCTATAGGTTTTTAATATGGTAATCTCTTCTCAATCGGTAGATGTCAAGTGAGAGTGATGGCGGGTCATTCGAATGCCCATACTGTCAGTCAAAGTTCAAGGACAAAACGGATTTATCAAAACACATAGACAGAATTCACGGCGGAGCAGGGTTATTAGAGGGAGATAAGCGTAGTTGGTGATAGGCTCAGGTTGATTAGGGTTCATGCAGAATATCATAATTAGTTCGTATGAATTGGTTTAACTTTACAGGACTAGACATCCAGATTAGATGGACTATTACAACTTCAAGGCTGAGCGAACCCTAAGGAAAGCATAGTTTAATTTTTAAATAAGTATACTAACAGAACAGCTATTACAGCTTATATGGTTCGCTTTCGTAATTCCACCGCTCATAGTGCGCGTGAAGCTGACATAGTTATAATCGGTGTGCCGGATGAATCAAGATCACATGCTAAACGAAAGGGGGCAAGCAAGGGACCAGATATGCTACGTCTTGCGTCAAATGAATCAGAGTTTTTTCAAAGAGATGGAATACCTATACACATTTGTCCATTGCTAGGTAGAATTGATAATAAGCATATATTTGATTATGGAAATATTCGTAGAGAAAATCTCCATAGGCTTATCTCTGATTTAATTTCAAATAACAAGATACCTATTGTCATAGGCGGAGATCACTCTATCACAACTATAGTCTTGGAAGCAATTGGAAGTATCCATGGTAAGATCGGATTATTCTATTTTGATGCTCATCCAGATTTTGTCTCTTCTACTACCAACTACTATGGTTCTGTACTAACTGACTCGTATCAGTGGATAGATTTTGATAGGAGTATGTTGATAGGGACTCGAGCCGCCGAGCCTGAAGAATTAGAAAATGCAGCCAAGGCGGGATTAGAAGTTATTACCCCTATAGACATAGCGAAGCTGGGAATTACACGTATTGCTAATAGAGTGAGAACCAAGAATCGTAGCAATAAAAAGTACATTTCGGTAGATCTCGATTGTCTCGACCCAGCGTATGCTCCAGGAGTATCGTTACCTTCACCTTGTGGCCTATCTAGTGTTGATCTTGTGTATCTTATGAAACTGGCCATAAGCAGCGGTATTATTGGAATTGATCTTGTAGAGCTTTCTCCCGACTTTGATCTCAACAATATGACAGCCAGTCTGGCCGCCAGGATTCTATTAGAGTCGATGGCTTCAATAAGTATAGCTAACAGTAAAAACTTGAGCTGAGACTCACAGATGTTCCCAGCCACAATTGCCTCTATTAGTGTTAAGTATGAGATATCTTAGTCACATCTTGTGAAGTGAACTACAAGAATTGTTGCAAAGAGTTGATATAAAATTTATTCTAGTTAGCTCTCAGCTTTAGCGGTATGTTTGTTTCCTATAATATTTTTATCAAACAAACATACAAATAGTAACTTAGTTTATTATTTTTTGTCTAAATGCTATTCAGTAGAGGTAGCAAGTACGGTGTTAACAAATTTAAATGGAAATTCGAATATGAAGACACAGTATATAAAGTCTATGATGGTAGTAACAATTTAGCTGGATATTTTTTTCCGAACTATGATTTGATAAGAAAACAAATAGCAACACGGAAAGACAGTAATGATAGCCAACAAGAAGGAGAAGAAGAGGAAGTTATTGAGGAGATGAATAAGTTGCATGAAAATGTAATTGGAGGCAATCTTATGATTCCAATGCTTAAGCTCAACCTGCTTGATAATGAAGGAGAAGAAAGAATTAACCTGAATTATACTATTAATGCATTAGAAGAAAGCCTCCATCGAGCTAAACAATGGAGGCAGTGGCTAGAAAAACATACTTCGGAATTCAACATAGTCGGAAACGCCGTATACACTGCGAGAGAGGATAGGAATATGCTTTCACTGGTCCTAGGTATTAATTCAGATATTATATTAGGAGAAAGGGAGTTAGGTCTTTCATTAATACCGTTGTTAGATAAACTACATGAAGACAGTATGCTCTAGAGTTAGTAGCTAGTAGTTATAGGTATTGCGTGGGATGAGCAAGATATGTGCAAAACGAAGTGAACACTCTACCCAATAGATAAACTAGCATTTTCGAAGGACTACTCATTGACGTCTACTACATCTGAAAGAAATATCTTGGAACCCCAAGAGCTCGAGATTTCAGCTAGAAGTCACGGTCATAGAAAATCGCAGCTAATTTTATATTTACCGAGAATATTGATATGACAATGACTGAGTATCGCTGCAAATTATGCCAGCAAGTTGTGGCAGACACTTCAAAGTCCAGGGAAGATATAATGCAGGAAATCCGATTGCACTTTGAAAAGAACCATCCGCACCTTAATTCAGGAGAATTCAAAAGTCATCTGAACGAGCAATAATAGTGCATCCTTTCCTGTCAGCGCCTACTTTTCACTACAGGGCTATTGTTGACTGCCTTTGTAATCTAGTCGTATTCATCTTTCACCTTATCTAATGCTTGGCACGCAAGCTTTTTCCATTTCTTATTTTCAGTAAAAGGAACCTCAAACCATCCGTACATTGGAGCTTTGTCCTTAAATGGATTTAATATCGAAAATTT
This sequence comes from uncultured Nitrososphaera sp., assembly GCA_964460425.1. Lineage (GTDB taxonomy): Archaea > Thermoproteota > Nitrososphaeria > Nitrososphaerales > Nitrososphaeraceae > Nitrososphaera. Next base: position 211 of record CAYWRR010000298.1, on the reverse strand, counting down.
CCTCAGCTTGAATGTTTTTGGATCAAATTGCTTTCCCAATCGAAAAATCATCTTGTTATTGTGACAGAAAGCAAACACTTTGTTCCTATATCTTAGAGCCGGAAAAGACATCATTTTGCCAAGGTTTACTGACTCGTGTTCACTTACCAATTCATCTACAATCTTCAAAAAAAGTGTAGTAGCCTTCTCCACTACGCTTCTAAAGGTTCTT
>CAYWRR010000297.1:0-3037 GCA_964460425.1 uncultured Nitrososphaera sp. | reverse complement strand
GTGTGCCTTTAACGGAACAAGGACAATAACAACAACGATGCTACTATTAACAAACCAAAGAGAGGAAGAGAAAGGACGAGGCGGAAGGTACAAAATAGCTTCTAAAACCCCCGTACTCAACTCCCTCAGAGAGTACTTGTTTAGCCCCATTCACTGCTGTTATTGCTGCATTATTTCAAATGATTCAATCATCCTTTCTACTTCCTTTCTACTATAGGAAGAAGATATTTTTCATAAATTGGAGCGTCTGCATAGTATTGCATAGAATAACCCTTGTTGTCAATTATTGCTTTAGCTGTTAGCACATATTGTGATCCAAACTCTGGATCTGTATAACTAGACTCAAAAATATGCAGGCACGCCTGCAAGAGTAAAATCGTCAGTGCTGAATGAAAGAACCTGTAAGTCTCTCAAAGTTGGATCCTTCATATAGGTATCAATACTCTCATTGAGATTATCTTCCAAATCAGTGCTTGGAGGCATGCTGCCTATCCCTATTGTAACAGATGCAAAATAGCCTTCTGCTTCTTCCTCTAGTAAAAGAAGTTGGAAATGTAATTAAAGCCATCATCATCGCCTAGTATGCTGTCTTGCTCCGTCCAGGCAGAAGGATAAAGCACATTAACTCCATATGTACCATTTTCATATAGGAGCCATTCCACCTGCTGTTCCTGTTGCTGCTGCTCTTCTTGGACAGTCCTAGTGGTGGCGTTGCTATCATCATCATTACCTATTGTTATCCTCTTGTCAATCTGGAAGCTCTCTCCTTTTACTTGATCATGCACGATGTAGGTTATGATATAATCGCCAACAGAAAATGGCTAAGTCTGCGTAACCGCTAGGGTCACATGCATCTCAGTATTTTTGCCTTTAAGAGATCATGCCTCCAACTAGTACATCTTCAAAGGTCAAAAGTTCATTGCCATTTACATCAGATAGGATGATATCAGAAGTAAGGTTCATGAGATATTGAAGTATTTCCATTGTAATCCCAGATTTGTCCGTCTCTAAAGGCGACTGGCTCTAAATAGAGCTGAATAGTTTCACCAGGTGTAAAGATGTTGTTGTTCCCATGCTCTTCGTATATTCCATAGCCTGTTGCAGAGCCGGGTTCGATACAAGTATTAAATACTATTTGAAATTCTGTCTGGTTCCAGACTGTTAGGTATTGTTCTTTGGCAGCCTCAAGGCTAATCGCCTGGTTGTTGCCGTGGGTTGTTGTTGAAGTTGTTGTCGATGGCGATTCTGACGATGTTTGGAATTGGGTGGTAGCAAAAGTAGTACCAGTAGTGTCATTTGTAATCGTAAAGGATCTTATCATATCATGTACAATTGGAAGAAATTGGTCGAATCTTGATTCGTGGTTCACATAAATTACGGCATAAGCCCTGTCACCTTGAAAAGTCCAATCCTGGAGGAACATTGTCCTATTAGTGTCGATACATAACACTTCAAATGCCGGCATGCCAGAAAGCATAGCGTCTAAGTTAGTACTGACTATTTCGTAACCGCTAGACGTTATAAATCCCTTATGTTCAAGTCCGCGAAAAGCTGTAGACTAAGGTTTGCGAAAGGCAGTTCCCTTGTCAATACTGAAACGACTGGCCGCATTTCACCAGATGTTTGAGACTGTTGCGCGTGTGTTAGCGACACAAATTGCACCCAAAAGTCGCCGGTGAAGGGATTCTCCTCCTCGCTATAAACCCAGCTTTCAGGACATAAGATCTGTATCCCATACTCAGGATTTTCATAAAGGAAGGAGGTGTTGTTGGCACCAACTATTCCTGTTGTTGTGCTGGCATTGGTACCATCGGTTACGCGGCGGCTGCCGCTGCTGCAGCTCTTAGGTATTTACTGTTGCCGCCGCTCTTCCTCTTCAAGTTTCTGCCCTCATATCTGGGAGCTTGACATTGAACCTGCAGCTACACTTACTGTTCCAACAATAGATGAACCTAGGAAGATGGAGAAGACAATAATGACTGTCATTATCATACGGAACAACTCACCAGCTTTGTTTTGCGAGCTGCATAATTATCCAGCATATTCCCCATTTTCACATAATACCTACTATGAAGGTATTGCTATGCATAAGAAGTGAGCCTTTAGAATGCCTTTGGAACCCTTAGTTCTATTGTAGCTGCCTGTATTATGCCCTATAGAATCTATGGCTTTTCTCCTTTAGAGAGATAGAAGATTTCTGATGATGTGCTTTTACTCATTAAGGTCTCCTCCACCTTTAGTTGACTCAACTTCCCATTCTTGCAATTCCTTATCTAGTTTGGAATTAACTTTGGTGATTGGTTTCAATGTTCCTTTTTGAATCTCTTTTTCTTTCATATTGCTGAACGTACTATTGGCCGATAAGCCTATTGAACGTAAGCTCTCTTGAGCATCTGGATCTGCCATTCGGTCAGATGCCTTATACGTTTCTGCCCTTCTGTCACCTACTATGTAAGCTACTGTTAATGCTTATGCACCCCTATGTTTTTGCTTCTATTTCGCACTATTATGATGCTCTTCTCCTACATGAAACAGATGAAAGCAGACCAATATTCTTTTATAGATTTGTTTGCTAACATATATTCTCTGATATTGCCTGAACAGGAGCAAAAAGAAACAGAGGCACAGCAAGCTGGTGCAGAAGCTACTCATAGAAATCGTAGTAGAATACTCATTGTAGATGATGAGGAAGATGTCACTTTCTTTCTAAGAGAAGCATTGGAGGATTATGGTGGCTTTGAGGTTGTTACATTTAACGATCCCTTGCTTGCACTTTCTAGCTTCAACAACGACAACAATAAGCCTACATCATATGACTTGATATTGCTTGATATCAAGATGCCCAATATGGATGGATTTGAGCTATATCAAGAGCTTCAAAAAAGGATTGATGCTGCTGGTGCTAGCGATATCAGTGTTAGTAGCGGTGATCAACGCAAGAATGACAAGAAAACCAAGATATGCTTTATGACAGCCTTTGAAGTATACTTTGAAGCTCTGAAGGAGCTATTTCCTGATACATATACATCTATGTGCT
>CAYWRR010000296.1:0-3043 GCA_964460425.1 uncultured Nitrososphaera sp. | reverse complement strand
ATGTGATTCTAAAATATCTAAAATATCTGAAGAACAATTAAGGGAAATACTTGAAGAAGTTAGAAGGCTTCGAAAGAGAAACAAGAAGAGGAAGAAGATTGAAGAAGAAAATACAGATAGACAAAAAGAAGAGCTTAGTATTAATATAGAGTAGTGTGACAAATTGACTAAAAAGAGTAATCCTAAAGCTCAAATTTATCGAGTCCATACTGTGGACGTTTTTCTGTCGAATCTCTCTGGACCTTCCTTTTTCTAACAATAATTGTGCGCAAGGTGTGCGGCTTAGCTTATACCAATTCGGTAATAAGATTAAGCGATTAGCAGTATTTTAATGAGGCTTACGCTATGCTCACAATATGATCTCTTGCTTTTTTTGAGGTAGTGGTATTGTTATACTGTATTTTTAGAATAAAAATCTGGATTGCCTTTAACATAGTGATAAATAGCTAGGTTACTGATCTGCATCATGGCTGACTACCTTCCGTACAAATCAGAACATACATTCATTCCTACTGAACAGTTGCCATCTGATGAGCCGCTAGGTATGTTAGAGCCTGTAGCTTACTTTAATGGCGCTATGCCGACCGGCGTGACAGTCTCACAGAAAGGACGGATATTTGTCAACTTTCCAAAGTGGGGCGATGAAGTCTCATTCACAGTCGCTGAAGTCAGAGACGGCAAGGCAGTCGCTTATCCAGACGAGGCGACTAATCAAATTTACCCACATGATCAAGCAGCAGATGCAAGCGCTCTTGTGTCGGTGCAATCGGTCGTAGTCGATCCAGCAGACCGGCTTTGGATTCTTGACACCGGCAGCCCGATGTTCCAGCCAACAAAGTATGGTGGACCAAAACTCATATGTGTGGATCTAGAAAGGAATCAGATCATTAAGAAAATTCTCTTTCCTCAAAACATAGCTTTGCCTACAACCTATCTGAATGATATGCGTTTTGACTTGCGGAGAGGCAAAGAAGGAATTGCATATATCACTGACTCTGCTCAAAATGGACCGAACGGAATTATCATTGTAGACTTGGCTTCAGGCGAAAGCTGGCGCCGACTTAGCGATCATCCTTCGACAAAGGCTGAGGACATTCAAACCTTTCTGCCGATCGTTGAAGGACAGCCATTTCTAGTAAAGAAGCAAGAGAACGGCTCCACGATGTTGGCTGCCAATATGGGTTCAGATGGCATAGCTATCAGCGCCACTGGCGATTCCCTGTACTACTGCCCACTTGCCAGTCGTGAACTTTATAGCGCAAGCACAGAAGCGCTTTCCGATAGATCAGTTGATGACCGATATGTCTCGCAGACTGTTAAAGATGAGGGAGACAAAGGTGGCGCATCTGATGGGCTTGAATCAGATGCAGAGGGTCGCATATATGTGACTAATTATGAGCATAATGCGATCATCCGCCGAAACCCAAATGGAGAATGGGAGACGATAGTACATGACCGACGTCTACTATGGCCAGATACGCTCTCGCTGGCATCTGATGGGTATCTTTATGTTACTGCAAACCAGTTACACCGACAAGCCCGTTTCCATAATGGGCACGATATGCGTAGAAAGCCTTACACACTGTTTCGCATCAAGGTTAACGCCAAACCAGTACTTCTTCGATAACTTTGACATCTGACTGACGATGTATATGGACTCCTCCTTGCTAAGATGAATTGAGGAGGAAAAACAGAGCGTATGTGTGTATATGATTCTTTTATTCTAAGAAGTTCCACACATGTTTGGACCCATTTCAAGCTCCTAAATTTCTTTCAATTAGGAAGGCTTTCTCTTTCTCCATAATTTATAGATATTATTTCTTTGTAAGACTTCTAGGAAATTCAATAGCAAACACTCAGTGTTATCCCGGAACAATTATTTTGACATAAGACTTGTAGGGTTTGCAGTTATATCAGAGATGATGCATAGCCGTCAGAATAGATTTGCTCGCGATTGTGACGCTGTACTTGCTCAGTATTACTATGAAATCCTCAAAATTTCACACATAATCGTCCCCTACTGCATAGATTGCATTATCACTCCAATCTTATTGTTATTGTTGTTTGGAAACCAGATATTTCCATCCTCATCGCATAGATAAATCGAATTATCGTTCTTGGAGTTGGCAAGTCATACTCTTCGATCGTGTTAGTACTTTGATCCAATTTACCTACCTTGAAATCATTAGTCATGCTGAACCACACATTATCGAAAATGTCGACCCAAATCGCATGAGGCCAGAGCCTGGAGTATTCGTCTCAAATTCTTTGAACTCATTTGTATTCGGATCGAAACTTCCTATTTTTGCGGCATTGTATTCTGTGAACCACAGTTTGCCAGCGCTGTCTATTGCAATCCTCCTCGTCCCGCTATGGCTAGTTGGTGTTGGGTATTCAGTTACTTCACCAGTCTTTGCATCTACTTTACCAATCCTGTGACCAGTTAGTGCAGCGTACCAAGCATTTCCTTCTAACTCAACAATGATGCCGTAGGGTGATGAGCCTCTTGTAGGTGTTGGAAATTCATCTATAGTGCCTGTAGTCAAGTTGAGCCTACCAATCTTGGAAGCTTCGATTTCTGAAAACTACACAACTACATTTCCCATAATGGGAGTGTGAGGACTTGAATTTGGTGTAGGTGTCGGGAATTCATCAAATTGCCCAGTTTCAGCATCAAGTTTTCCGATCTTCGAGCCGGCCATTTCAGTGAACCATATGACGTGACTGTTCTCATCAACTACAAGGCCATGGGGTCTAGATGATAACGTGGGGATATCAAATTCTCGGAATTGCACAGTATTTGAGTCAAACTTGCTTATCTTGTTGGCGTTTATTTCAGCGAACCAGACAGTCCCCTTTCTCTCATCAACTACAATGTCACTGGGAGCCGAGTCAGGAGTTGGTACTTCCCATTATTTAATTATAATCCCTGCCCGCTGGGCGTAAATATGTGGAGTAGCAAGTAACAAGATAATAATGAGGATGATTAGCATTACACTGGAAGAGGCAACCGTTCGAACAGTCAACAAAGCTATCCTACGCC
>CAYWRR010000295.1:0-3048 GCA_964460425.1 uncultured Nitrososphaera sp. | reverse complement strand
ACTTCTGCTGCCGTCGAGATACAGAAAACTCATCACTACAAAAATTATAAGTTCTCAATCCAACCATACAGAGTGTTTTATGCCATAATGGTGGGCTGAGAATGTGACAATGGCAATATCAAAAGTCCGAAATTGTTCAAATTGTAGTAAATAATAGGAGTATGTAATGGGTCCATGTAGTAATTGCGGAACTGAACAACCCTCTGATTTTAAAGGCAACCAGTAAAGGCTCTATTAACTTGATGGCGATGCTTCTGCTGCTAACTCAGTTGATAGAGACAATCAGCTATTAAATCACACTAGCAACCTATGCTGTATTTGTAGTACAGAATGTCCTGCAATGCCAATGCTGCCATGACCAGCAGTTGACTAGTTAAGAGTGCTTTTTGCACAAATTACTCTTCTTATGTTGTTCCTAGACCAAGCATATTATAAACTAGAGCAAAGTGGAGCGGGTGGGGTTTGAACAATTAAGTTATTTTTCTATGGTTGCCATTTGGATGGAAGGTCATAGACTGCTGCCTTTACAGAGAGCTGAGGTCATGGGTCCAACTCCCACCCCGTCCATCTTTTACTAGGAGGAAACTACGGTATTACATTGGGTCCAATTTTAATAATTGTCGGACAAAACCTGTCATCAATATTGTAATAGCTACCGCCTTATAGAGTAAGAAACTGAAGCGATACTCCGTGCTTTCTGTCATATTGGAAATGGAATGTCTCATCTGGCCTAATATGCATGAATTCTCTAATCTCGGTGTTGCAGCTTGGACATCTGAGAGTGCCCATACGTCGTAGATATGACGAGCACCAAAAGCATGAATTGCAGAGGACAAAATAACGGTGGTTATTGCTCCTCTTGCTCAAGTCCGATTCTGTTGTTGCATGTGACATGGCAGCCGTAGACATGGTTTGACAATGTAGAGGCTCAGTAGGTATTCATTGCCAATAGTAACTTTATAGTCTATCCCAATCTATGTGGATCTATATTGTCCTAAATCTTTTAGGACGATGAAATTTTTGTAATAGCGATGATTTAGTTGAAAAGAGAGGTTGACTGGAAACTCCGATAACTGTTCATAGATCTTCCCCCCCCATAAATAGAGTTACGGAGCGACACCATCTACCTCTATTATTATTCTCAATCTCTTTTTTTATTATTCTAGAAAAATAACTCATAGGCACTCTATTATTAACCCTATTAAGTGCTCCTTGCAAAGGAAAAAGAAGAGCGCATAGTTTCCACCCGGCGGGCTTTTGCAGGTTGGTATATAGATCTATATCCAAGAAGACAAAATATCTCATAGCTCCTTTGCAACGACCTTATAAGATGCGTGTTGTCATCTCTATACTTGATTGCAAAAGCTCTACGTAGGCTGCTCTGGATGGTCTTATGATGCATGGCTTGGACACTTTTATCCATCAGACTTAGATCGTAGGGAATTCCTGAAGTACTATAGCCAAATTTTTGATTTTGTTGAGATTGACTCTTCTTTTTATAATGCACCTAGCTTGTTTATGGTAAAGCGATGGGCTTCAGTGACACCCGATGATTTTAGATTTACAGCCAAGTTTCCACGTTCAATTACACATGAAAAGCGACTGGCACTACCTCTTGAAAATGAACTTCGCTATTTCTTTGATGCTATGCGTCCACTGCGTGAAAAGTTGCTGGCTCTTTTGCTACAACTGCCGCCTTCTTTGACCGCAAAAGAAGGATTGAAGAAATTGAGGGCAATGCTTCACATGCTCGACTCAGACTTTAGGTATGCGATAGAAGTACGGCACCGATCGTGGTTTGATAAAGATATCTACAAGCTTCTATCTTACAATAACATCTGCCTAGCTTGGAGCCAACTTGACACTATCCAGCCTACATCTGAATTGACTTCAGATTTTCTTTACTTGCGCTTTATTGGTGACAGAAGCATTGACGAAAAAGACTTTGGTAGAATACAGAAAGATCGCCTTAAAGAACTGAAGAGATGGTCAAATGAGGTCAACAATAGATTGAAGAAGGATGATGTCAAGTTTGCAATCATTGCAGCTAACAATCATTATGCTGGCTTTGGTCCTTCTACTGCAAACTCTTTTAGAAAGATGGTAGGATTGAAGGAGCTAGAATGGGAAGAGATGAAGCAAAAAAGATTGTGACTGCTGGTTTGCATTATATATCTGTCTCCCAATTAAGTGCGAGCATTTCAAATGGAGTGAGTGGGATTTGAGTCATAAAATTCACTTTCACCATCTCGTATTTTAGATAGGAGACGGATCAGCCTAAGAAAATTGTTGCTGAGGTCGTGGGTTCAACTCCCACCCGGTCCATTTCTTTTATTCTGGTTAACTATGGTATTGAACCGAGCTTATTTTGAGTAATTGTACGACAAAAACTCTAGCAATGGCTTGGACAGATCAGGAACAAAGAAGGGTAATGATTGGATGATGTTTGGCATTTCTAGGCTTTATATCTCATCTTGCTCTTATTGCTGCTACTATATTATCCGGAATATGATTGCAAATCTCTTATAATGTGGAGCTGCGGCTGAAAGTTCAGCTCGATATGGCGTTAGGAGAAAAACTCTTTGAGGAGAGTGGTAATGTAACAGGGTTTAAAGTAACAAAGGTCCACCCAATTGAGGGAGTAACTATGGAAGTGAGCTCTATCTCTGAAATAAAGGGCATAGGTAAATTTCCAAGCGGCAAAAATGTAGGCTCAGGTACTATGACTCAATATCCGCATGGCATAGTTGAAGCTAGCTATCAAGGTTCAGTAATGACAGATGAAGGTGGTGACCAATTCATATGGTGGGCTCATCAAAAGAGCAAAGTGGTAGAGGATGGAAAGATCAAAGGGCTAACCATGGTGACAGGGTTTTCAAATTCAGAAAAGTTATCTTGGATGAATAATTTGATTTTGGCACTCGAAACAGAATATGATCCTCGGTCCCAAAAGTATAAGACAACTGGGTACGAATGGAAATAGTAGTACAAAGAAATAGACTAGATAAGATGGCTTCTGAGCTGAGATCGTGGGTTCAACTCCCACCC
>CAYWRR010000294.1:0-3048 GCA_964460425.1 uncultured Nitrososphaera sp. | reverse complement strand
AGCTATGTAGCTAGAGATAAAATTATCATTCAATATTATGATTAGCCATAGTGTGATTATTAAAGGGTTTGAATTTATGAATTTTAATGCATTTGTAATCTCTTTATTTTCTTATGCTACTGATACAAGTTATTAATTATGTTGAGCCAACTATCAGCACACCTACGCATACTTTTCTGTACTAGCACAGCCCTATCTGTTTAGTAGGTTAGCATCTTTGACATAATCTTAGTAATTGAGGCATATTGGAATGAAATACCAAATATTTTCTTATGCTATTTAGTATTGTCTACAAATTCTAGTTTGTGGTCCGTGCATAACTTTTTGATATATGTGTGTTAACGCGTTTAGCAGCTTTGCTAATAGACAACCTGATATTTTTCAGAGTAACTGAGCAATTAAGAAAATGATCATTATGATGCCAAGTCCTATTATTGTTGCACTAGTAGTATAAACTATGGCATTTTTTGGCTTGTATTTGCTTAATGCTATAGTCTTGTTGCTATCCAAATAATTTTTTAGGGCATAAACAATCAAACTGGTACCCACAACTATCATGCCGATTCCAATTAGAGCGGAATATTCATTTGCTGTTGCAGACGCGGCATTAGCTGTTGTATCGGGATCTGCAATTAGTCGAAATTGTTGTAGAAATATGCTGAATCTCTCAATAGCAAAACCAAGCCCGATCAATGCTATTGAAGTTCGCACCCAGGACAAGAAAGTACGCTGATTTGCTAAGTATTGCTGCGATCGCTCCGAACTGTCTTCCTCATCGTCAAACATCTTACTTCTGTATATAATATTACAATCATTGGTTATAACTCAAGTTAGGATTGCCAAGATTAGATATGATGCTTGCATGGTAAGAAGATTATAGTACGATACACTTCCCTACCTTCTTTAAAGTCTTCCCACTCATCTCAAGATTAGAAGAACAAACAAGAGAGAGTAAATAGGATTACATTAATAAAATGTCTACCGTTGGCCTGAATAGGCTTTTCATAGTACAGTATAATTTCGCTTATGAGTTATCTTAGCAAGATCATAATCAAAATGTTGCCAGTCTGTTATTTGATTTAAATACGCTTATTTGACAATATTAGTCTACAGAGTAGGCATATCAACACTTAAAAACCGGAGAAAATCAATCCTACCGTATTATATGGCTGCCCGGAAAAATACCTCCCGCAAAAAAAGACTACTGAAGCGCATGAGACAAAATAGGCCGGTACCCACATGGGTAGTCATCAGGACTAACAAAAAGATCCGAACCAACCCCAAGCGCAGGCTATGGCGCAGGTCAGACGTAAACGTAGGTTGATGATGAAAATATGGCTACAATTGAAGAGACTACTACACGCGTTTACACCATCAATCTTGGCAAGGCATGGATTACCCAAGAACACAAGCGTACGGACAGGGTCGTAAATATGATCCGTGAATTCGCCGAGAAGCATATGAAAAGCAATGAGATCAAGCTCGACCAAGACCTAAATCGTCAGTTATGGTCAAGGGGCAAGACTAACCCTCCAAGAAAGGTTCGAGTAAAAATGGTCAAAGAAGAAGATGGTACTGTTACAGTGTCGCTGTACGAAGATTTACCGGGGGCTACTACTCCAACAACAATTGAAACTCCTGACACAGCAGAAAAGAAAGAGGTAGACACAAAAGCTCCTTCTGCTGAAATAGCAACAACTACTAATGCCGAGCAGCCTAAAGAAGAAGAAAGAACGACTGAATCAACCAATAAATAGCTCAGCCGTCAGATTATCACTTTCTTGTATCAAGACATAGGCAGGTGTCCAACATGTACTCTTTTGCTATTGATGCTATAGCATAGCTTAGCAGTCCCACTAATAGATTCCCGCTAGGCAGAGCAGCTGCCCATCTCTCCTTAGGATATCCTTAGACTAAGTGCGGCCCCTAAAATGCCATCAGAATTATTTTCAGACAATAAATATACAATCAATCACCTAAATCTAGATCATATAGCCAGAAAACTATTTCACATGTCCCAGCTATTAATTTTTTAACTCCTGTTTCAATATTATAAGTCGTGATCGAGGTTTGCCCTGTCTGCTACAAATTCCTCCAAACCATTTATGACAAGAAAAAGATGAGAGATCAAACTCATCAGCAACCAGCCATGCAGGAGCATGTATCACAAGAAATTAGTAGGTTAGAATAGTTTTTGTCACCACAGTAATAGGAGGGGAAGATTACAGACCAACTACGAAAGCTAACTTATGCACTTATCCTGTTTGTAATAAGGCACTGGAGGGATTTTATTTGTAAATGCTTCCCTAGAGTTAGGGATAATCAAAACCAGCGTACTCAAAACAACAAGTGCTGCATATGCTGAACTGTGGTTTAACAAATACTCAAAGCTCGATTTGTTCATTGAAGACATTGTAAGGCCATTGGAAACCGTTCAAGGGAAGTCTTGCAGCAATAAAACCAAGCAGCTGCTTTCATAGCTTGGCTTGAATCATGAGTTGCAAGCCAAGGCTACAGGGAAGAAGATCATAGTTGGATGCGGACCAAAGAAGGCAACTATATCTATGTAACAGACAGCGTGCTACAAAGGTATAAGGAATTTTTGCAAACGGTCAAGCGGCGCATCTTACGAGTCACTGGGTCAGCTTGCTGTTGACTTGACTGCTCACACTGAAGAGAGCTGTAAACCCTGCCTCATGATAATAACCTAAAGAATGGCTTGACGAAAACAACGGTAGGACTATCAAAGATGCAGTGCCTTACGGAAAGAGCAAAGCTGTCCGTGTTCCGCTTTCAATTCAAGGCAAGCTTGTTGCAGCTACCATGAGCGGAAGTCCTTCTCCTTGCGCTGGCTAAGGTAGATAAGGTAGGTAATGAATTTCTTATGTTTTAATCCGTATATTTATAAAATATTCCTAAGCTTTTATTGCTTGAAACCGCTATCCGGCTTGAAAATTGTGGTTCTCCGCTTGCCTTATCTACCATTTTTCTTGCACATATATATTAATAATTCTCTATTTTTTTGTTGTCTGTTGCTAATTCTTGTAT
>CAYWRR010000293.1:0-3055 GCA_964460425.1 uncultured Nitrososphaera sp. | reverse complement strand
TATCAGGTATGTAGAAGATATATGGCTCAAGCTTATTCGTCATGTTTGAACTAGCCTTATCAGGCAATATTATTCTCTCCGACTATGATACTCCCAGATTACCCAGCCAAATGACAATATAACGTCTAAGTTCAGTCTAAGCAACGAAGGAATAGTTCAAAGATGCTCTTATCGAACTAGTAACAATGAACATTCTTGATAAACAAAGAAAGGCACAAATGTTAGAACCAGGAATTTAGATAATAATTAGTATATATATGGTTCTTTTGCCGCTATGCGATAGTTTTTACCGAAATACAAAAAATTACCATAATCTATTATTCCTCTTCAATTGCTAGTGACCAAGGATGCTGTGAATGATATTCTCTAGGCCACGGGATATCTAGTGCTTTCCATGATATGCCTGAATCAGTAGAGCAAAATATTCCTCGATTACTAACAGCATAGAATTCTCCGGTATTCTTAGAACTCGCGACCAGAATTGGAATCATTGTTCCGCCAGGTTCTGGAAGACCCTTTGAAACGAGTTCCCACTCTCCATCGTCTTCAGATCTTCGGTATATGAATGACTTGGCACCTTCTGCGTAATGAGCTTGCCAGGCTCCTGAAGACGCAGATACGATTACAGTTTGAGGATCTTGAGAATCGACACCAAGTCCATAAAGATAATGATGCTTAAGCCCAGCTATCGGCTTATTCCATGTTTCTCCATAATCAAAGCTCTCAAAATAGCCATCACCGGCTGAAGAGTATAGCCGTTTAGGAGCCTTTCGATGCGTGGCCAGTGTGTGAGTATCATATGGCCCTTGCTTGACTCTATCTATCCAAGTTCTGCCGCCATCATGACTTTGAACCAATGCTCCTGCCTCTATCGCAACAAAAACATATCCTGGCGTATTGACATCTGGTTGAATCCACCGCACATGATGAGTCCAGGGTCTGGGGGGAAAACTCCATGATTTAGACGAGCTGAGATTATTTAGACTAGTCATTCTTTCCCAACAGTGGCCTCCATCAGTCGATCTATAAAACTCACTTGGCTCAGTTCCCGCATACACCACATTGAATCCCCCAGTTCCCCTTAATAGAGGACTAACTGAAACCGATGTCACATTAGGACTGGAGATAAAATCCTTTCCAATTTTATCCCAATCTTGTCCCCCATCATCTGTTTTCCAGATGCCTACACCAAATGTACCACAGTAAGCACTACCTGGATTAATAGGATCAAATGCTATGCTTTGTGGATGAGTTCCCATCAAAGACTCATGAATCTTCCATCCACTCCTTGAAGAGCTCAGTACAAGAAGAGAATCTTGCATCCCAGCCAGAATGGTCATCATGATTAGTACACATAGCTATATGAAAAACATCCTTAAACATTGTTTTTACTTTTAAACCAAAGTTATAACGTCGTCTTCTTGTAGGAAAAAAGGTGATAGTTATGCATCAACACAACTTCTTTTTTGAAATGTTGTGGGAGAATAATTCTATGAGCACTCTGATGATATAAATTTTCATTTGAGTCTTGCTACATTCAAAAGGTGGGGGACCTAGAATCCCAGACAAAAAAGAAAAGTGTGGCCGCAAGAACAATTGGGAAGAGTTTTTTATTCACAAAGTGCTCAGCCATTCGACACTCCAATAAACCTGCCACTGTACGTGAGCTTTAGCTGGCACCCTGATGGAGGAGGGAATTATCCAAATTATTGAATTGTACTCTCTCTGCTTCATTGTTGAATCCAATTCATTCATATCACCTCTGATTGAATCTATGGTTATTTTCATTATCTTCAATTCTGCAGTCATCAATTCGGGTGCCATTATTTCAAGTTGAGATTGTTATTGTTATGATTACAAAAGATAGAAGAAATAGGTAAGAATCTCACAACTACTGTTCGTTGACCATTTCCACATGCTTCATTGACCTATGGATCATAATAACAAATGCAAAAAGTGCGGCAACTACTAGCCAGCCAGATATCATGAACACATAAGATGCAGACGTAGAAGTCAATTGTGTTGTCATGACGATGTCTCCTGATGTGCGAATAGCAAGGGCGACAACTACCAGCAGCAAAGGCAAGACATTGAATTTTGTAAAATGCACCATTCTCCCTGTTATTGGCGGCAGCATAAGTGGCAGGTATAGGGCGACTGTAATGCCTAGAAAGCCAATAGCAGTATAGTGAATTGCAAGGTCATACAACAACACATATCTGCTTGAAATGTCAAATGCGGCTGCAAGTATGATACCAGCGCACAGAAAGAGAAAAGCCAGTCTCAAATGGCGTGTTAGATAGGTGTAGCGAGCTTTCCTTTCACCTTCAATTAAGCGTAAGATTTTACTATTGTCAAAATTACCAAAAATGTAGACTGCACCGGCAAATGTTACAACAAAGCCAAGAAATATGATGTTGAATATTTCTGCCAGCAGGATATCACTATGTAGCATTGAAGACAGTCCAAGGATGATGGATGTAAGGGCAAGCCCAAGCGAAACAACAGACAACTTTTTCCTAGGCTTGATGAATCCTAGAAAGGAGGGCAATGTCTTATATTCAACACCAAATATCATCAGGATAGCAAAGAGCAGAAGCATCTGCACTTCGCTCAGCGGGTTGCCATTTCCTCCTACTCCTCCTATTTCTACTACTTGGCGCGTAAGCTGAAACAAATTGATTGCAAACAATATAAATAATGAAAGCATGATGAAATAGTCCGCCATCCGTAACACTCTAGGATGAATTCTAAGCGTCCAGATCATCATGCCAGCAAAAATTGAGACTCCAGAGAACTGCGCAAAGCGACCTAACAATGATAAAGCATCATTTGTAAATGTCGATACAATAGAAACTGCAATTGAAAACACAATGAGGATGAATGACAAATATGCCAGCCCGATGGAGGGTAGTTGGATATTTCTAAACCTAGGCACAATCATGTAGCCTATGCCCATTACAAGGAGAGTAAGAAAGCCATCAACTTGGAACGTCTTATGAAGTGAAAAGGAGTTATATGCAAAGGCAAGATCCTCTGCTCCTAGCAAAGACAT
>CAYWRR010000292.1:0-3071 GCA_964460425.1 uncultured Nitrososphaera sp. | reverse complement strand
ACATAAGGAGGTACCAGTATTAACATCTAATCAAGAAATATTTATAGAAGCTTATCAATCATTATTTAGTAGTTCAGGTAAAGACGGAGATTCTTTTATGATATCCTTTTATTGTAACTATTTTATTGCTGTTCCACCATCTATTTGACGATATATTTATGTCAGAACCTTCAGATTTTAATAGCTTATCAAAAATATATGAGAAGAGTGAAAAAGTTAGGATTTCGTTAGAAGGAAAAAAATTTAATAAAACAAGAAAATATGCAGAGGAATATCCTGAACAGTTTTGGGCAGAACAAGCAAAAAATCTGGTTTGGTTCAAAGAGTGGGATAAGGTGCTTGATTGGAGTGATCCGCCATTTGCAAAGTGGTTTGTTCAAGGCAAGCTGAATAGCTGTGTCAATTGTCTAGATAGACATCTTACTTATAATAACAATTTTAAAAATAAGGCTGCGATAATCTGGGAAGGTGAGAATGGTGAAAATAGAACATTTACCTACTATCAGTTATATCGTTCTGTTAACATATTTGCCAATGCGTTGAAAAACATTGGAGTTATGAAAGACGATCGTGTTACTATATATCTTCCCATGGTTCCAGAACTTCCAATTGCTATGCTATCATGTGCAAGAATCGGTGCTATACATAATGTTGTTTTCTCTGGTTTTAGTTCACAAGCGTTGGTTGATAGGATAAATGATTCAAAATCAAAGATCATAATAACTGCTGATGGTAGTTATAGAAGAGGTAAACTCTTAGAGTTAAAAAGAACTGCCGATGAGGCAGTTGTTAATACACCTTCCATAGAACACATAGTAGTTTTGAAGAGAGCATCCAATAATGTCAAAATAGGATCAAAGGATGTATGGTGGCACGATATAATCGAGAACACATCACAATACTGTGAGCCAGCAATTGTAGATAGCAGTCATCCACTCTATATTCTATATACCTCTGGTACAACAGGTAAACCAAAAGGGGTAGTCCACGATACAGGCGGCTACCTTTCATATCTTAATGCAACAGCTAAATGGGTTTTCAATTTTAGAAAAGATGATATCTATTTTTGTACTGCAGACATTGGTTGGGTAACAGGTCATAGCTATATTGTCTACGCTCCACTTATGCATGGCGTTACTGAAGTAATGTACGAGGGGGCTCCAGATTATCCGAAACCTGATAGGTACTGGAATATAGTTGAAAAACATGGTGTTACGATCCTGTATACTACTCCTACGGCATTACGTATGTATATGAAATTTGGAGATGCTATTCCCAACTCATTTGATTTATCTTCATTACGCTTATTAGGAACGGTAGGTGAACCAATCAATCCAGAGGTATGGATGTGGTACTTTAATACAATAGGAAAAGAAAAATGTCCTATTGTTGATACTTGGTGGCAGACAGAAACAGGTGGAATTATGATAAGTGCTTGCACTAGTATTGAGGAAACTATTCCTATGAAGCCTGGTTCTGCAACATTTCCAATACCTGGAATATATATGGATGTTGTCGATGAAAATGGAAGTTCAGTGGCCTCTGATAGAAAGGGGTATTTAGTGATTAGAAAACCATGGCCTGGAATGTTGACTACACTGTGGCAAGATGATGAGAAGTATAGAAGTACATACTGGAAAAAGTTTGATGGTGCATATTATACAGGTGACTATGCATTATCTGATGCGGATGGTTATATTTGGCTTTTAGGTAGAGCTGATGATGTACTCAAGATAGCTGGACATAGACTTGGAACAATGGAGCTGGAAAGTGCATTTGTATCACATAAATCTATTGCAGAAGCTGCAGTAACCAGTATACCAGATGAGAAAAAAGGGGAATCTATTATAGCATTTATAGTACTCCGAACTGGCTTTTCAGCATCTAATGATTTGCGCAAAGAACTTGTTGACCATATTAAAAATATTGTAGGGCCAATTGCAGCACCTGAGGAAATCTATTTTGTTAATAAGCTACCAAAAACAAGAAGTGGAAAAATAATGAGAAGGCTGCTTAAATCGATAGCAAATGGAGCAACAGAAATTGGAGATATGACTACGGTAGAGGATGAAGCATCATTGGAAGAGGTAAGGCAAGCTTATAATGAAATGCATACGCATAATCATTAAAATCGTATATTCGTTTCAAATAAAAATAGTCTTGTTGCCATTTGGGCAACAGAGATAGAAAAAAGATATGTATCCATCAGGCTTACTATCGGTTCAAACTAAATCGATGCTTTGAATGGCTATGCGTGGTTATTAATATCTAGGACAACAGGTTCGAATTGTGTGTGCAAATATATATTCTAGAAGAGTAACAATGATTGCTCTAGCTGCATATCTTGCTATTAACATAAACGGAAACAATGCTCTAGCTAGCACTTTCCATATGATTCGGCACCTATGATTGCCTTCATGTCTCAGTAGTATTTATCCTAAATTGGGAACGGCGACGCCCTCGTCTACGAATGTGCGGTTGGTACCATCTGGAAGACGATACTCGCGATTATATTCATAGACTCTTCCATCATCTTGATTATAAATAGCTGGATTTATTCGTGTGAATAACAACATATTTTCAATACCATTTTCAGGGCTGTTCTTAGATTCACTACAATCACCAGTATGAGTTTTGAAAACATACAAACACGCAACAACAGTTGAGTTTGTAGGAGCTTCTGATGCGGAAAATTGAAAAAGTCCTGCATCTACAATTGGTACATCAGTTAGAGATTCATTTGGTTTACTCATTGTAGCATCAAATCTTTTACATCTAAAAGCACCTGTATCAATTATATCCACGCAGAGCTTGACATCATCACTATCAGGTTTGACATCAGCTAACCAGACCCTTACAATTAGCTCGTCTGAGTCGAGAGCTGTTTCCACTTGTGTAAATGTATGTGAGCTAAAATAAATCGATAATAATAGTGATATCATCATAATAGCGATGAATATCGGGATGTATTTACCTCGGTCCAATTCCAATCTTCATTAGTACAGTATTAATATATAATTAAAGAAAGACACTACGCAATAGTATGCGAGATACTTACTAGGTCCTTAGTA
>CAYWRR010000291.1:0-3074 GCA_964460425.1 uncultured Nitrososphaera sp. | reverse complement strand
TAAAAAATTCTGCAAGCAGACCATGTCTCTCGCGAATATTCCTTGCTATGAGGATTCCTTTGTCTGTAAGCTGTACTCCTCTGTACTTTTCATAATTCAGATGTCCGCTGTCATTTAATCTCTGCATCATGTAAGTGACGCTTGGGGAACTAACATTAAGATAATCAGAAATTTCTATGGTGGTAGCATACCCCTTGTACTCTATTAGTTCGTATATGACTTCTAAGTAATCCTCCATCCTGGCAGTTCTATGGTCTTCTTTCCTTGCATGATTGGCATAGCGGATTGATTCGAGTCTTGTATCTTTCTGAATTGACCTGTTATTCAAGGAACTACCAGCCAATTATTTTCACCATTTTAACTCATTTATTACTCTCATAGCATCCGTGTTATATCAGTAAACCTGTTACATACATTATTGCCATTCCTACTGCGAAACCAGCTATTGTAAATATATCTATTGAAGCTATTTTCTTATCTTTGACACCATCATACCTATTGTAAGAACGGAATACCCAGGAGCCAAGGGAATACACTACTTGGAAGATTGCCCCAGCTCCAATTGACAAAAATATTATACCAGCGATGGGGGAGTACAAGAAACCTCCTATCCAAGCTCCTGCTATGGTCGGTGCTCCTGCAATTATCCCCATTAATACTACCCTTCGTAACATTCGCTTCCTACTTTTAGCTATTGGTGCTACTATCGCCAGCCCTTCTGTAGTATTATGCAAAGTAAAGCCTACTATCAAAAAAGTACTAAGGGCAATTTCCCCCAACAAAACGGCTGCCCCGATCGCAAGTCCTTCGCCAAAGTTATGTAAACCAATTCCGATAGCTATCATTAAAGATATTGCCAGAGGTTTCACGAGTTGTTGCATTTGTTGTTGATCTAACTGAGACTTTGTATGGGATGAATTGGTAGCAACGGTATCCAGGTATTTGGAAGAAGTTGATGTTGGCGCTTCTGCTGCTAATGACATAGACTTCCTTATAGCTCTTTGAGTGAGCTTTTCTGATGCGTACAGTAATGCTACGAAAGAGATGGTGGTCACTATGATAATGACCATCTGACCGTTAAATACGGGTGAAACATTATCATCGGCTATCTCGCTGCTTTCAATCAATGCATCTATACCCAAGAAAACAAGTAATCCTGCTGTTAGACTAAGAAAGAAATTATACTTATTCTTACTTATGCTTCTTATAAACGGATACCAGAGGAGACCCATCATGACAGGAATAACCCCTACGTAGGTTCCAATTATGGCAAAGAATACTATCTGGTGGGTATCAGCACTAGGTACTGGAGCAGCAGCTTCAATGGTTTTACTGAACCTTGTACCATCGTCTGTAGTTATCCCTATCTCATAAGGTTCAGCCAGATTCCATGGAAATGGTATTACAACTTTTGCGTCAGCCAGACGTGGCAGGGTTTTACTTGGCTCGATTGCAGCTGCGTGAATCCTGTCATTCACATCTGCCTGTGCTATCGTGATTTCAGTTGGACCGGCATTACGTATGAAAGCTATAATCTGACTTGGGTTTTCTCGAAACTCTATCTTCTCAATGGTAACTTCAGGCAAAGGTATTCCTGAACTTATAAACGACTGAAATGAAGGACTAAATAGAAACCAGATCATCATGGCAAGCACAAAAAAGGGAATGGTAGCGGCGACTACTGTTCTTTTTCTGTTTGAGCGTTTTTCATCAAATGGAAGCGTTTTCTGCTTTTTACTATCATCGTCGATTCTTTCTCTTGGTCCTTTAATCCTCATTAGTTAAACGCTTCCACCTCCGTTCGATCCAATAACTGTCCTTGTCGATTATCATTAGCAGTCACATTATTTGTATCAAAAGTATTGTTGGACACAGAATCATTGGGACTTGAGCCCCTAACCAAGAATAACCCCATCCAACCCTTTTCTGCGAACTCGGTTTTATGGGCATGAAACATGTATTGTCCTGGGAATTTGTATTTAAATTCAAGTATACCTCTTTCGCCCTGACTCATTGTTACCATGTCGGTGTATTCATGCGGTACAAGGCTTGTTCCGGTTCTGTACAGTTGATACAGATTTGCATGAAGGTGGAAATTATTTATCGGGTCAAACTCCAACATGTTAACTAAGTAAATTCTAACGAGTCGCTCTTTTTCTATTTGAATTGGATGATGCATGTAATAGTAGGGAATGCCATTAACGGTATAGAAATTATTCTCTGTATCGAAGTCAGTATCATAGCCATTCATTACCATTACCATTTCATCTGCAGGAGGCCGTGCAGTTTTCGGATCTACAATATATACTCCGTACAAGCCGTGAGCTATATGTTCTTCTATAGGTTGTACATGGCAATGGTAGGGAAATACTCCGAAAGGTTCTGCAGTGAATTCGTAAGTAAATCGACCCCCTGGGCCTATGGTCTCAAATACGCCGTCCATCTCAGCTTCATGTATTCCATGCGTGTGTACCGTATGGCTTTTTGAGCCATTATTTATGAAATTTATCCTAACCATGTCGCCTTCTGTAGCCCGTATGGTTGGACCAGGTACGGTTCCATTAAATGCCCATACATTGTAGAACACTCCTGGCGAAATCTCCTTTACCTTATCATCAGAGGCAACTAGTGTGAATTCCCTCAGCGTAGTACCATTAGGTAATTCAGATACCCTACCATAATTGAATTCACGCAAGTACTTCGTAGGATCTACGACTGCATCCTTGATGGTAACGTTTAACGAAATAGGGTCGAGAGCATCTCCTGTTGTTTCTACTGTACTATAACCTGGAGCATGCCCTCCCACAATTTTTCTCTGTGAAGAATCATCAAGGCCATTTTGTGCTCCAGCTGAGCTTTGAGTATTATTATTGTAAGATAGCAACAAAATAGATGTGCTAAGTATAGCAATCGCTACAGCAGAAAATAGCCACAATCTTGTGCTTGGCACGATAAACCTATATATAATGTGCTAAATAAATGTTAGGTCAGGCTAACATCATTGGTAGAGATTATCACAATTAAGGTATACTAGGTTTATTAGATTCCTCTATCTCTAATCCCTACTATATCAT
>CAYWRR010000290.1:0-3102 GCA_964460425.1 uncultured Nitrososphaera sp. | reverse complement strand
TTGTAGATATGCAGAATGGTTTTGTGAGCAAGGGTGGTTCATATGATAAATTAGGAATGAATACTCCCAATTACAGGAAGATAATTCCAAAGCTTAAGGATCTAATTGAATTCTGTAGGAGTATGGACATTCCTATCTTTTACACTGAAGCAGTTAAGGAGGCTAGTGGAATTGATGTGTTGACAAAAATCCATAACTTTCTACCAAAAACAAGACAAGAGAGACTCAAGATTCCGATCTGCGTTAGAGGTACTTGGGACGGAGTTACAATAGATGAGTTAAAGCCTAAAGAGAATGATCCAGTGGTTATCAAACGAAGAGATTCTGCTTTTCAGGATACCGAACTGCGAGTCTGGCTTCAGAGTGAAGGTATTAATTTGTTAGTATTTACTGGAATCGATACTTCAATTTGTGTAGAAACATCATTAAGAGATGGATTTAACATAGGATATGATGTAATGATAATATCTGATGCTACAGCATCAGGAGATGAGAGGCATTATGAGACCACATTAGAAAGAGTAAGAGACTATTATGGATTGGTAATGAGTGTAGAACGATTTAAAAGCTCGATTAATACACTGGACAAAGTGAGAAAAGGCGAGATAGATTTACGTAGTATATCAGAAGAAAGATTGGATGCTTTTCTTAAGGAATTCAACCTACTAGACCCTAGGGAGTTTGCTCTCGCTAGATAAGCATCAAGTCATTTAACTTGTCAATCCGAGATATATATTCGTGCACTACAACAATGCATCGATGCGAGAATATGACAAGATCGATTTTAGCGTGACATGCTGAAATTAATGTCCTTCGATATTGGTTCCTGTTTTGCGAACTAATGCTCGCATAGGTAGTGGTAAAATTACCAGAAGTCATCTAATAAATGGTACCACATACAACATTATGTAGGTGTAACTATGGATTTGACGTACGAACAGTTGTGGTCCATCATCATCCAGCCACTTATCCCTGACCCGCCATGGCGTCCTGATGGCAAAGGACGTCCATGGAGAGGTGCTCGTCGTGACATTATGAATGTGGTGTTCTATATGGATACTGCGTACTGGGGCGCCTTGGCATGACATGCCAGAGCGCTATCCACCATACCAAACATGTCATAGAAGGTTCCAGCAATGGGTACGTACTGTGGTGTATTTGAACAGATTCTCCAGGCACTGGCCACCTATCTGCGCGAGCGCGTTGGCATTGATCTGTCGGAATTTTACATAGATGGTACTTTCATAGTGGCCAAAAAAGGGGGAACGAGATTGGAGCGACCAAGCGGGGCAAAGGTACGAATCAGGTCATGGCAATAATATCAGAGATAGTGCTGGCCTTCCTATCGCCATACACATTGCGTCTGCTGCTTTGCCGCATGAAGTCACCACCCTTGCTGAACCTACTGTCTCCAAGTGTTTTGTCACTGATGAAAAGCCGGCACGCCTGATTGGAGACAAGGCGTATGATAGCGATCCGCTAGATGTCAAGCTTGCTGTCAAGTACGGCATTGAACTGATAGCGCCGCACAGGTATAGCAGGTAGGCGCCAAGTACGCAAGATGGCCGGCCATTACGTCGCTACAAACGCAGGTGGAAGGTAGAGAGGTTGTTTGCATGGCTTCAGAATTTCCGACACATCCTGGTGCGCCATGACTATTAATCAGAGAACTTTCTTGGATTTGTTAGGCTTGGATCTATTATGATTTTGCTCAGGAGATGTTTATGAGATGGCTTCTAATGAAGAGAGAGGCAGTAGTTTGCGTATTGAAGTATCGCAAATAGTATAAGACTATGAGAGCAACCAAATTAGCGTCCCTATTGCTATAAGTACTACAGTGTTAACTCCTCCACTTCTTTCCTGTACTTCTAGCAGTTGATCATATACACGCAACTTATCCCTCATCTGCTCGGTTGCGTGTTGTGCAAACACAATGCAGCTAGGATCCTCACTCGTAATAGCATCTTGGTACTCTAACTCCCGCTTGCTCTCATTCAAAAACTTGTATAATTGTGGGGAGTCCGGTTTGACTCCAGCAAGTTTAGCAGGCAAATCATACTCAAGCTTCTTGCCTAAGAATATCGCCTCGACGTGATTTTCAATTGAACGCCATTCTGGCGTCATCAGTCTATTCTTTGCAAGCAAGTGAAGGGTTGATGCCCAAGACGATAAGAAGGAATTCATGCTTGTTGTTACAGCGTCTAGCGCTGTGGCAGTAATCTGTCGTCCCATGCCAACAGAAATGAAAAAAGCAGCAATTACCACCATAATGTTTTGATCCCACTGAATTATTAACACAACGAAAAATGAAATAGCTGCAAATGAAACACCGATTGCTGCTGCAGTAATGAGAACATCCTGCATCTGTTGCTTGACCAGGTTCATATCATACTCTACATACGATGATTTGCCGATGTGACGAAGTGAGACGTAGACAGTGTTGACAAATATCAAGACCGCAAGATGATTGAGCATCTTTCTCAAAATGTATGTACCCACCACGCATCACTCTAACAGTTATGGTTACCCTGATGACTAGTAAGAGTTACGTTTACAGGAGTATATGTTTGTGCACAAAACTCGCTTGTTTCTATGACAGAGTTAAGAAGCCTTTTGCCAGCTCCATGGGTGTCTGCATTCGTTCCGCCTTTGGAACTTTGCTTTCCACCTCGGCTGCAAAACTGTCTATTCTTAAAGAAGATCCTGCATCGTCTATTTTCCATCTCGGTTAATTCGAATGCAGTCATCAGCATAAGCTTGACATTTGGTTTGTGATGTCCCAGACCTGTTTTGCGGAAATAGAGACCTAAATGACGATATAACTTTCATGCTATACCTGGCAAGTTACAGCTTTTTTATTTAGCATTTACCATGTTACCGCCAGAACCATTGACCGACTAATCTAATTTTGACGGTAGTATGGTTTTGATTGATCGTCAAGATGGTAGCAGCTGCTGCTATTCTTGAGCATCAATCGGAACAATCAGATACCTCAGATGATGATGGACTTTATGAATTTGTATTAAATAGTGATGGCTCAATAACTAAGAGCCTATCCCAATAATATCCTCCTATAGACAATCATACAACAGGCCAATTGTA
>CAYWRR010000289.1:3020-3107 GCA_964460425.1 uncultured Nitrososphaera sp. | reverse complement strand
TGGATCAGTGGAGTCTGTTGAATCATCACTTGGATCACTTGGATCACTTGGATCAGTGGAGTCTGTCGTTGTTGTTGTTGCTCCGCC
>CAYWRR010000289.1:0-2920 GCA_964460425.1 uncultured Nitrososphaera sp. | reverse complement strand
TCCTGTTGTTGTTGCTCCGCCTCCTGTTGTTGTTGCTCCGCCTCCTGTTGTTGTTGCTCCGCCTCCTGTTGTTGTTATTGTTGTTGTTGTTGCTCCGCCTCCAGCGATTTCTCCTCCTGCTTCTTGCGCTATTAATTGCGCTACTTCTGGTGCTGCTATGAGTTCAAACGAATCAAATACCTGCGCGACTTCTGGAGGTAGTAGTGGTGTTGGTAATAAACTGGAAGATGCTGTTGTTGTTGTTTCTGCTGCTGTAGTACTATTACTATTATTAGAACTACCTTCATAAAAGACACTATATCCCTTTGCCGTCCCTAGGTTGGGTAGTGTGGCCTTTGTAGCAGTTAAAAGAAAATAACCTCTTCTTGTATCATCTGGAGTAGAAGCAGTGCTGTATGTTATTTCTACAAGCTTGGCTGGCATTGTTGCTACATTTTGGTCTGTCTGTGGAATTGTAACGTTGACTTCTCTCTCTGTACTGTTTAGAATCTGGATGTCCTGATAGCCAACTTCCTGAAGCTTCTGTAGGTGGTATGTAGTAACATTATTAGACGGTTGGATTCCCACCTCCAAATTGGGATATAGAATAATGTGTACCACTTCTTCCTGAGCACTTTGACAACTATTGCTGTTAGTGATGTTTGTGCTGCTGCCACTAGCATTGGTGGAAAGTGATGCCGCAACTCCTCCTTGTTGTTGTTCTTCCTCTGGGCAGAGTTGTGCCAGTACTTCATAGCCTTGTGTTGTCTCTTCTAGCAATGCAGAGTCTGCATTATTCACATTCTGAATTATCCAGCCCTGCGGCACCTGTACTCTGAAGCCGTCATTTGTACTTTGAAATGGTGTTGTTTCTGTTGTTGTTGCTGCGTTCTCAGTTTCGCCAGGTGGACTGGTCAATTCTTGCTCTTCTTCTTGTTGTTGCGCGTTAGTTATCATAAGATTTGCAGGTAAAAGAATAACAGCTATTGCTGCTGTCAATGCTATCGTCATCACTGGTGAAGTCAATAATGTGGAGGTCATTCTCATGATACTTGAAACAAAGGACAGGTGCTAAAACAAGATAAGGCTATCGATTCATTATTCTGTAATAATACTCTGTTGGCGGCAACGACTCTGACGACCTGCAGCAGATTGACTATCTTCAGTTCTATACTAGAAGGTCTTAGTATGGAGCAACATCCGCAGCAGTAGCTCATTTGCATCTTTTTGTTGAGAATGCTCCTATTTCTAGGAAAAAATTATTCAAATTCCTTATTTGAGTTGTGGATTCTATTTCTGCACACTACATAAAACATAATGTGGAGCTTTTCAATTTTTGTAACTAACCTTTAGATATCTTCCATGTGCGTAGCTTCTTCTTCTTGTATTTGCTTTAATTTCAAAAGCCTCTACAATTTGCCTAGGTCTCGGCGCGTTCTTAAGTGTCTTAATCTGCAATTTGAAATATTCATTTACAGGTGGACTATTGAGTTTTCCATCAATCATTCTTTGACTTGCTTCAATCATTTTTGGATGGCTGCTTCTGTAGGATGATGGATTGAATCGACCAAGCGATGGGAACCCCTGATACCAGAGAAATTGACTGACACATGGTTATAACCAGCCTAGACTGAAACGGGAGGGGAGGAGTTTATTTAAAAGAACGACTCTTTCTCCCCATATGGGGGTGACTAGAAGAAAGAAAGGATTGGGCTAAATTTGTTGTCCACACCAAAAAGTGGTAATCGAACAAAAAGGGAGATACCAAATGAATGACCGGTCTTGTTTTTGCTGACGAATTTTATTCTATGTCTGTTTTTGTGTATGGGGGCCCTCTGAACTAGGGGGAGAGAGAAACGCTTCCTTAGTTAACTTCTTTTTGTTAATAAGCTAGAAGAGTTATATGGTAATTTATATAAACTATAAAAAAGCCGGTTCTTTGGAAGCAAATAATGAAGGAGTACTACGTATTTGGTGTTTTTGCGCTTACGGCTTTGCTATTTACTGCGTCTTCAGGAATGCTAACTCAAGCGTCTGCAATTCCTCAGAGTAGTATGATAATAGACTATTATCAACAACAATATAATTTGGTCAGCAGTTTGAATGAACAATCAGTCAATGAAATCGACAGAGATTGGGTAATAGATACTGCACAAGCACTGGTGCTAAATGGGTTAAACGATGGTGTAATAGATGAACAACAATTATTATCCCTCCAATCAGATAGTGACTTGGAGCAGATAACAGATACTGCACAAGCACTGGTGCTAAATGGGTTAAACGATGGTACAATAGATGAACAACAATTATCACTCCAATCAGGCAGTAACTTAGAACAGCTATTCGATACTGCACAGACACTGGTGCTAAATGGGTTAAATGATGGTGTAATAGTAGATGAACAACAATTATTATCACTCCAAGAAGGTGTTAGTAGTGGTCACGGTGGTGCTAGCGGTAGTTATGCAGGAGGTTTTGTTCATGTTAGTGGTGGTGGTTATGCAGGAGGTTTTGTTCTAATACTGGTTCTTTTTATATTACTTGTAATAATAGGTGCCGGGTTTGGGTACGGTGGCTCAGTAGGATAGCTCAACATAAGTTCTCTAATATCTTTTTTTTATTTACTAATTCTATAGTATTTTAGAATGCCTTAATTATGATAAAGGGCTCTGCTAGCTTGAGATGTATGGCGAGGTTTGTCCTAGCGCTACATTAATCATGAAACGTACTAGAAAACACCCACACACAAGCCATTCAAACAATGAGATCAAATTTAACTTAATAATTTCAAGATTTCAATCATGTGAATTAAGATTGAGAACTATGCGAGGGCATTTATCTTATCATATTTGCATTTGCTTTATCTACCTCATACTTCTTCATTCTGTGTTACTCAATTTTTTTTATCTATCTATTTTTACAGAGTAGTACTTTGAAGTAC
>CAYWRR010000288.1:0-3121 GCA_964460425.1 uncultured Nitrososphaera sp. | reverse complement strand
GGGATAGACCTCAACACAAGAGGTCATATCGCAGTTGTATCAAATCCTGAAACTGGCAAACTATGGAAGCTTGGAAAAAAAGCTAACCACATTGCATTGAAATACAGAGCAATTAGGCGTAGAGTACAGAAAGCAGGGAAATATAAGAAGGTCAAGCAAATCAAGAACAGACAGAGTAGGATAATAAGAAACCTCAATCATCATATCAGTAAGAAGATAGTCGAAGTTGCAAAACAAAGTAAAGTGGGAGTTATTCGACTAGAGAAATTAACACACATACGTCAAAGAACTAAAACCGTAAAAAAATCATTTCACTATTCCTTGAACAGTTGGTCTTTCTACCAACTACAAAAGTTTGTAGAATACAAGGCCAAGCTGCGAGGAATAGCCATCTCATATGTTGATCCAAGCTACACCTCAAAAACTTGCTCTAGGTGTGGATGCATAGGAGATAGATGCAACAACAAATCTTTCAAGTGTCTATGTGGACACGTTGACCATGCTGATGCAAATGCGTCATTTAACATAGGGAAACCTGTGTCGTATTGTGTCTTGGGCATAGGTCGATTCTGCAATGACAGGGAATTGCAGAAAGGTAGCACTGATACACCTAAAGGGGCGACTTTGGTAATGACAAAGACCCTAGAACCCCAAACGCTTTAGCGTCGGGAGTATGTCAGGGCCCATATCTCAGATGTAAGCATTGTTAACTCAATGAACCACTATATATAAGTAAAAGGGGTTACTAGGAAAGAAATTTCAGGTGTCGCCAAAGGAGGAATATCGACCTAGAGACCCAAATGCAATATATGTTGTGTTGTGTATAGCCAGTGAGATAGAATTTCCAAAAGTCAGAACGTTTCTTGAAAGTGTCGCCGGGGGAAGTAAGAACTCAAGGTGCTCATATTAGATAGGGCATAAACATCTTCAGTGCTTTATAAAGCAACAATAGCAATAATAACACTACTACCAGAAGAAGAACAACTATCATTACTACTAAGACCACCACCACTACTACATCTAGACCATCTTGTGTCGAAACTGCGAATCAGCACGTTAAACGTATATATCACAAGCACCAATAACCATTGAAATTGGCCAAAGTGCCGCAATCTGAAAATAAGAAATCATCATCATCGGTAGAAAGAGGCCCATATAATAAACCGCTTCGCGAGGAAGCAAAGAGACAAATTCGCCGTCTTATCATTGACGAAGGTTATACAACTCATGAAGCAATGGAGATATTGAATATACCAAGGCGTACGTTTCAGCGTTATTTATCGGAGGCGTTCCTACTCGAAAGACAAGTCTTATCCAGAAGACTGACAGATGACGAAGTTTTGAATCAATTAGCCTTTTTAGAAGCTCGTATTTCCAAGCAACGACGGGACTTGCTAGCTCTAGCCAATGATAAAGACACAGATGGCAAGACAAGAATTGCAGCTCACAAAGCAGCTAGCGAAATGGCTGCCATGATATACAAGGCCTATTCAGAGGCTGCGCCTCAGGTATTGAAAGGTCGTGCAAATACTTTCGGTGAGGATAGACAACAGGCTAGAGATGAACATATTTATTCCCCCAAAGGATGGGGAAGAAAAGCTGTCCCTTACTCAGCTGAACAGTATGAGCGAGGATTAGAAGAACGACAGCAACAGGAATATGATGATCAGCTAGATGCTGCCGAAGAAGATTACAGCGGAAACTCCAAAGATCAGGGGGAGAAGGCCCAGACATACTTCTATCTATCAGTGCTACCGTTGTGTTCAGATGTTGATGAAAGTCTGTCTTAGAGATATATATAGTGGGCATAGGAATTCATTCTCACAAGCGTATGGGTCGAGTTTCTGCTGCTGCACTTATCTGTGATGTTTGAATCCCAGTACGAGATCTACTTCCCCTCTCTTCCAAGAGCTAAGATCAAAAGTGTCTGATATTCTGAAAACTTGCGTCGTATGCAACTTTATCCAGCAGAATCGGTGCCAGATTTCTTTAAGATACCTCTACTGCTACTTCCGCTTCTCTATGCACGCAATTGCTTTTTATCTATGTTTCAGACCATGCCATGACGACTGCTTTGCAGTTTCTCAATCCTGCTTCCAAATTTGGCAACCACTGCATCTCTAGTTCAATACCTTTTTGATCCTACTTAGAAACTATTTTACCCCTTCCCCCCTTCCCGTTTCAGTCAAAAAGACTTGCAAGGAATCCATCATTAAAGTGATATCACTTCATGTCCCGACGGGCCTGCTCCCTTACCGTTCTATTGAAAGATTCAAGACATAGAAAGCACACCTTGTAACTCAAAGGATAGCAACAGACGTTAGAGAGCCTCTCACACAAAAAAAGAAAAAAATAAACTATTTGGCTGATAACTCCTTTATTCTTTCTTCTACTCCTTCGACTTCTTTCTCAAGGTCTTCCTTGTATTCTTTTAGCATAGCCAGTTTTTCTTCTTTTGTTAGGAAAGTCCTTACTCCATATCCCCAGTGGCCGCCGCAACCATATCGCATTTCTTTCACCTCCATTTATATTGGATATGCGATATATGGCTTCTATAATATTTATTTATATCGGTCGTGCGATATACATATCATCAGTATGCGACGATTCGGATCTGATTGTTGCGACATGAGAGGTATGCTGGGATTCTTGATCCTCTTCTTACTCTCAAAAGAGCCCATGCATGGTCAGGCTCTTGCAGACGAGATTGCAAAGAGAAAAGGAGAAAAACCTAGCCCGGGTACAATATATCCTGCATTAAAGAACCTCAGAGAGGCTGGATTTATCAAGCAGGAAGAAGATAATAAGGATGGCAAGACCATTGTTTACAGCTTGACTCCAAGAGGAGTAGGTGCTCTTAAGATAGCTAAAAGGAGGTTTACAAGAACCTTTCTTGGAGTCTTACCATAAAAGTGGATTGCAAAAAAAACGTAGCTACGAAGGCTTTAAGCTATGCTAATTAGTTAGTAGAACCTGAGTATCTACTGGAATTTAATCCCGACAGGCCTGCTCTTTTATCAGTTCTTTTAGAAGGGTTCTAGGCGTAGAGAACCTTGTTAATATTGTCATTAACAAAAAAAGGATTAGAAGAAATATACAATGGCCTCAGGTAGTGAATATT
>CAYWRR010000287.1:0-3125 GCA_964460425.1 uncultured Nitrososphaera sp. | reverse complement strand
TTCTTTGCAGCTTCTCTTACTGTGAACGCCAGTCCTCTGCCGGTAGCTTCATTTCTGCCAAGTGATCCGCCAATTGCGATAGGTTTACCTGTGATAAGTTCGGGCTGAACATAGTTGCCCTTAAGTGCAGAGTATGTGTCCATTATCCAAGCCATTTCCTTGCCGCCAGTGTAAACGTCTGGCGCTGGAATGTCTGTGTGCGGACCAATAATGTCTGCAATAGCATAAGCGTAGCGCCTTGTAAGGCGTTCTAGCTCGCCTTCTGACATTTCCTTTGGGTTACATATGACGCCACCCTTGCCTCCACCGTACGGAATATTTGCAATGGCACACTTCCAAGTCATCCACATTGACAGGGCCTTAACCTCCTCGATAGTTACCTGCGGATGATAGCGAATGCCTCCCTTGTACGGGCCTCGGGCATCATTATGCTGCGAGCGAAACCCAGTAAAAACTTGTATCTCTCCATTATCCCTTTTTATTGGCAGAGATACTGTAAGA
Organism: uncultured Nitrososphaera sp.; assembly: GCA_964460425.1. Lineage (GTDB taxonomy): Archaea > Thermoproteota > Nitrososphaeria > Nitrososphaerales > Nitrososphaeraceae > Nitrososphaera. The sequence goes on along the minus strand of CAYWRR010000287.1, from coordinate 2,624 downwards.
ACACGCTTTGGATTGGCTAAAACTTCTTGTAAACCTTTGTCTAGCTTTATGAGCTTTGCCGCTTCGTCAAGCTGTTTGAGGGCAACTTCAAAGGGGTTTATTGCAGGTGTAGAGCCTTTTGCAGTCTCTAGCATGCATTGTTCTGGAAAAGTTCATGTTATAAGTTTTGTGTGTAAATTGAAGGGGGTATCCTGTAGTTCAACTTGTCATTCTTTTTGATATAAGCATACGGAGCTCTTCGTCAGTAAGGCCAGCATGGTCCTCTATGCCTAGCGAGCTGGCTATTGACTCTAGCTTTTTCCTCTCTGTGGCGACTGGACCCATTATCTTGGGAAACTTGTTACCTCCTCTTGCATTCTCTGCTGCTTGTTCCATTTCATGACGGAACATCTCCTTTGCCCTTTCGTATTCTCCTACCGCCTTGCCTACCGTGTGTGAAAACTGGGGTAGTTTTTTGGCACCAAAGAGCAGAATAAGTCCAAAAAGTATGATTATGATCCACTCTGATCCAGCGATGTTCATTATCAGAGCAGAAGATATGTCCATTTTAAATAGTATTTTTAGGATTCTGATCAGAATTAAAGATTTCGACAACTGAACAGCTTATATTGCAATATCGAAAACTTAGAAGGCCCTATCTTCCTTGCCTTTTATTCTAGATAGAAAGAATGGCTCATCAAGCTTCATGGTATTGCTCAGAACCACGGACACTATTCCTCCAAACATGAAGCCAGCGATAATGTCTGTAGGGTAATGCTGCATTACATAGATGCGCGTAATGCCAATAATGACTGGAAAGGCCCAGATCGCATAGCTCATTTTTTTGGATTTGTTATATATAGCATACCCTACAATAAAGGCTAGGGCAGTGGCACGGGATGCGTGACCAGAGGGATACGAAAATCCAGCAGCTAAAGGCGCAAGACTATCGCTTTCAAGACTAAAGTTTTCAGGCAGTTCTGAAGCTGGCTCGAACCCATAGCCTGGAATCTCCCTTCCAATCAGAGGCTTTATGTACATGACCAATACTACAATAACGACCAATGCAATAAGAAATATCATACCGACTTTCCTCGTACGCCGAATTATCGTTAGTACGATGCCAAGAATGAACAGTGTTGTTACATCACCTAGCGAAGTAATAACTATCATTGCCATGTCAAGAGTGGGGTTGTTGCCATGAACTGACTTGAAGTAGCGACTAGCCGCGTCATCTGCTTCAAGTGTTATGCCAGAAGCGACTATTGCACTAAAAACAACGAATGCAGCCACAAGTATTACAAAATACATAGATCGTGTCCTTATCATCCAAGGCGGCCTGACAGCTTCACTTAGTGACAATCAAAATGGACAAGCTGCATGTTGGCGTTTAATTGTTTTGCCTACAGCTTATCTCTTCGAAGAACAAGTATTCTATATCAGAGCATATTGGCTTTTTATCTTGAAAAATTATGCAATATCATCATCATTTCATAGTCAGTTAAAGCAAAATTCTGTCCTTGCAAACAAAAACGTATAAGGATACTCCAAATTATTCATGTTTGTAGCTTCTTTATTAGAATTGGATCGACGTAAGGTCTGTCAGGTGCTCCAAGTGGCGCTTGGCTTCGCTCTGTGTCGATATCTTGCGAAGTTCGTTCTTTGCCTTTGATGCATATGAGTGATACATCTTTTCCATCTGGTCGACAAAATCCTTTGGCGTGCCATTTTTCCTGACGAGCATGTTAAAAAGCCTATTTTCGTTACTCCAGTCAATAAGGTCGTCATGGATCTGGTAGGCAATACCCAGCAGGTTGCCAAAAGATGTCATAGTATGAATCTGATCTTCGTCGCCGCCTCCAGTTATTGCACCAACCTTGGCTGATGCTTCAAAGAGCGAAGCCGTCTTGAATTCAAGCACCTTGATATAATCGTCCTCGGTGATATCCATTTCCTTACCAAGCTTTATCTCCATCATCTCCCCTTCTGTCATTTTAGTTGCGGCATTTGATAGCTCGTTGATGATGCGGGGATCCCTTAATTTTGAGCCGATGTTTAGTATGACGCCAAGAACAAAATCTGCAGTAAGTATGCTATTGTTGTAGCCGTATTTTATGTGGAATGAGGGCTTTCCACGCCGCTGATTCTCCTCATCGATAATGTCATCGTGGATTATAGACTCCGTATGTAGAAGCTCGATTGCAGAAGCAGCCAAGTATGCGTCAGGTTCTACCTTTTTAGACTTGATGCATTCTGCCGATAGTACAAGGATTAGGGGCCTGATGCGCTTGCCTCCCTCGCAGGCATATCTGAGTGGCGCATGGAACTCGGACCAGGAATACAGGTCAACCTCGCGCTTTAATGCATCCTCGATTTTGGCCAAATGGACAGCAAATAGCTCAGTTAAAGAGTTAGCTTCAATGTTTCTCCTACTGCTCAAGAACTGGCTCTATCCCTGAGATTATTTTCAAACTGGTGACCATATTAATTTACTGCTCTTTAAAGTAAAGAAGGAGAAAGATGCTCTACTAATTTGAACTTGGATCCAATTGGAAGGGCATTATATAATAGAGGAGATGACATGATGATAATATATCTGCCAAGAGCAGCACGTGCAGTTAACTTCTTCAAAAACTATCCGACTC
>CAYWRR010000286.1:0-3130 GCA_964460425.1 uncultured Nitrososphaera sp. | reverse complement strand
CATATCTAGCTAAGTGTTTTCTGCGCATCAGAGCCTTGGTTAAAAACTTAAAAATATGCCCCATCACAAGCACTCTTTCATCTGTGAAATAGGTGACTCATGGTTAGAGTTGTGATAATACTTTTTCCTTCCACAGATGTGCAAGACGAGAAATTAAATAACAAAGGTCATATCTTATTCTTAATAAATCAATCAGGTGATAACGATGATTAAGTCTGAGGTAAGGAGAATTCTCGATATAGTTGCAGACTTATCGCAGAATGACGTTAACAAGGATGTACTTGAGACTGAGATAATTTCACATAGCGGACTTGCAGATATAGAGGTAAGAAATTACCTATATGAATTAGAGTGGTTGAATTTAGCTAAAGAAGCACTGCCTAGACCAAGGCATGCAGAGTTTAGATTATGGAATGTAACAGAAAAAGGATTGCAGGAAAGATCTCGCCAGGACCAGACATAATCGCATCAATGTAACTATCGAGATTCATTTTAATAGATTCATGCTTTGTGTTTGTCTGCTCCGTATTGGCAGAATATAATGGCTGTACAATCATAATTTTATGGACCATGTCCGATACGTGAAGGCTGCAAGTAGATCAGAGCACCAAAGCAATAATACCTGTCGTAATGATATTTTTACTTCACGTAAATGAATGATTCTAAATCCTCAATGAAGCTTATCAACAGAGAAGAATTAAAAGGGAAATTTGACTGCGGAGATAATTTCAAACTGGTTAACGCTTTGGGAGAATGAGCTTTTAAAGCCAAACACATACCTGGTTCTATTAACATTAGCAAAATAGAGGACGCAAGGAAGTTTCTTGATCCTGATGATGATATTGTCATATATTGTTCAAATCCATATATATATTGCTGGTATTATCAGGTATCAGCATTTAACTAATGTGGGATATTCTAAAGTCAGGCGTTATGCTGGTGGAATAGTTGATTGGGAGCAAGCAGTATATCCGATGAAAGGAGATTTTGTGTAAGCTAGCTAGTTTGAAACATGTTTTTCAGTATGACTTGGAATTTTTTTAACAAATGAGACCTAATGAGTTCCTACTGCTGCTACGTCTAGGAGGTCAGGAAGGCCAGCAGATCAGCGTTGACCTGATCCTGATGCGTGGATGTAAGGCCGTGTGGCGCACCCGGATAGTAGATTTCCTTAGCGCCTCTTAGGAGTTGTGCTGACTTCACCGCTGAGTCCTTGATAGGAACGATCTGGTCGTCATCGCCATGCAGGACCAAGGTCGGGACATCGATCTTCTTGAGGTCCTCAGTGAAATTAGTCTCAGAGAATGCCTTGATGCTATCGTAGGCGTTTTTGAGACCAGCCTGCATGCTCCAGAGCCAGAACTGATCTAGCGTACCCTGGGAGACCTTAGCTTCAGGCCTGTTGGCGCCATAGAACGGTATTGCCAGGTCCTTGTAGAATTGCGACCGGTCCTTCGTAATACCATTCCGTAGGTTATCGAAGACCTCTATCGGAAGCCCCTCAGGATTGGCGGGGGTCTTCAACATGAGCGGTGGCACAGCGGCGATGAGGACCGCCTTGGCGACCCGCTCCCTTCCATGGCGCGCGATGTACCGGACGACTTCGCCTCCGCCGGTAGAGTGGCCCACGAGTACGGCATTCTTGAGATCAAGTGTTTCGATTACAGCTGCAAGATCGTCGGCATAGCCGTCCATATCATTCCCCGAAAAGGGTTGACTCGACCGGCCATGACCACGACGGTCGTGCGCGACCACGCGGAACCCATTCTGCGCAAGGAAAAACATTTGACCATCCCAAGCGTCAGAATTCAGAGGCCAGCCGTGTGAGAACGTAACTATAGGGCCTTTGCCCCAATCTTTGTAGTAGATTTCGGTGCCATCATTGGTGGTGATCCTGCTTGAACTCATAGTATGATCTTCTCCATTTTCGTCAAGCCTGATTTACCCATTGTTAATCTTATTACAATCGTAGTTTATAAGAAGTATTTGCCAGAAAGTATTGAGTCCATTTTTTGAACGTTTTTTATTTTAGGCGGGCTCAGAGGGACTCAGCATAAAAAACTTAAATTTGGATTCAGTTGACTAGAACAGTATGACCCAACATTGGTTATAGCACGTTAGTGAGCATAAAAAGATGATGCTAGTTCGAATAGTCTACCCAGGAAAGTAAAACATGATGTTTTTAAGATAGAGGATCTGCCTCTATCCATCGTCGTTGGGAACACTAGAGCAGGGGCTAGCACAATAATATTGAGCAGAAGATTGCAATCATGCAAAACTGGCCAATATTGTTGCCAGACTGGTCCGGTTGTTGTTACTATCCTGATGATGATCATCATGACAACTCCGACAACTCCGACAATAACAATTTTACAACCTGCACTAGCTACTGCCAGTTTATCGGCCAGTACAACAACGGATACTGAATACAGCTCTTTCACTCTTATTCCATCAAATCAGTCAACAAGTATATCATCACTTGATAGAACTAATGTTGCGCTTAGAGGACTTTTTACTGACCTAGCCGAGCCAGGAAGATGGAATCAACTACTCCAGCCTGCTCTTGATGAACTTAGTAGACGCCATCCAGACATGAACATAGAGTTAGAATATACTGAGTTCAGTTCCCGTGAAACAAGAAATCAAATTTTGGATAGATTATCTAAAGGCGAAACTCTTGACATTATATCTGTAGATCAAATCTGGCTTGGGGAATTTGCACAGCGAGGATTGATAGAGAATCTGACACAGGAATTTGAAGAATGGGGGAGAATTCCTGATCTATATGAACCAAACGTTGATGGCTGTGTGTATAATGGCACATTATATGCTCTTTGGCTATGGACTGATATTAGAGGTATGTGGTATTGGCAGGATATGCTGCAAGAGGCAGGAGTTGACCCAGAATCACTAAAGACTTGGGATGGATACATTTCTGCTGGAGTAAGGTTAAATGATTTCTTTGGAGATAATATAACTCAGGGAGTACACCTTGTGGGTGCTCCACATGATCCTGATATGTGGTACCCGTACCTCTGGATGCTGGGGGGAGAAATACTGGAGCCCCGAGTAGGCCATCCTACTAAAGATGCCTACTGGTTTCCATCATACAATAGCTCTGAAGGAGTAA
>CAYWRR010000285.1:0-3148 GCA_964460425.1 uncultured Nitrososphaera sp. | reverse complement strand
AGGTTATAGACGAGAATGCAACTGAGATTGCTGCAGGCGGCCCGGCGCCATAGGCGGCAATGAACCAAATAGTCAATTCTTAATCCTCATTCTTATTCTGTCTTTTGTTCTATTTCCTCAATTGTTAGCGAGCATGCGAGATTACGTACTGCTAATACAGACATTATTCACGATCAGAGATAAAGGTCCCAATACCACCTGACAGGAACACAAGTGGGCCTTCAGGACCAATTGCGGCATTGCTCCACAACGAGGTAAATGCTTGAAGCAGTATACTTGGGAGGTGATGAGGGTTGATGCGACCTGTCTGAGCATATTGTCTCTGTGCAACTCCCAATCCTCCATGCTGCCCAATGAATTTTATAATAATGCGTGAGAGTGATGTATGCCACCGTGAGTAGCGATGATAGAGCACCAAACAATGCAGCATAGATCATTATCATGTAACAGCCTCTATTCTGGGACTCATCTGATTCCTTAGCCATATGTTCTATATCTCATCCCGTTACCTCACCTGTCTTAGCTCGGACTGGGTATTAAGAGACTGGATTGCAATTAAGGTTAAGCCCCTAGTGAAGTACATCTATCTTTACCACCTGGTAGTGATAGCCCGAACCTTTTTCTGTCATGTGATGACTACTGGTTTACTAAAATCTTTCCTGTCATGTAGGGATGCACAGTACAATAGTGATCGACTGAACCGGGTGTACCAAAGAATTGCTCAAACGAGTCTCCGGACTGGATTAGACCACCAGAATCGAACTTTGGAGGTTCTTTTCTTTCTCTGTTGGCTTTCCTTCAGTCATTGTATTAACATCACTGTCGTCGTTTGTCCAATTGATTGCATTACCTACAACTATTTGAGCTTCGGAGGGAAGACAGAACTGAATGTGAGTCTGAATGGCCTATCCTTGCGCGACTGAGATTTCAACGATTTCATCTGTATAGAGTAACGTACTACCCTGTGCGTAAACAGATCCAACATTATTATATTGTTTCAGAAAGATTCCGGTAAATATAGCCAAAACGTCATTCCGGCGAAGCATGCTGAGCCTATCATTATTCCTTATATATATTGATTATATTTTGAGAGTCTATTACTTTAACTCTTAAATCAGCATTGATTGACATAGATCTGGACTACGACACAACGTACCACAATCAAATTATCTGGTTTTATTTAGCTCGGCCTCTTTCCACCATTTTAGTCAGCCTGGCAATACGGGATATGTGGCTACCAACACTATATTTACCGGCAACATTGTGGCCTAATAATGTTGGTTTTCTAATTTACTAATTCCTTTAATAGTACTTAATGATTATCTGTATTCATGTCATCTTGGTTCTCTAAAATACTATTTCATAGAAAAAACAACTACGTATGTGATCGATGCGGTCAAAAGTTTGAAAAATACGGTGACCTTATAACTCATGCAAGACATGTCCACCATCACCCGATTGTAAAATGCCATGAATGCGGCAAAGAATTCATTCATGAGAAGGATAGACTACATCACGTGAGAGAAGAGCATGAGAAAAAGATTGACAGTAGAACTCATAAGTGGGAACACGTTCACGACAAGAAAATAAATCCGCAGTCGCAGGTCGATGAGCAGACTAAAAATTTTGGAGATAATTTCTGATAGTCCTGGTATTATCGTTCGAATCAGCTGGTAGGTCTAGGACTCAATAGTCCTGTACCTAACTAGTCTGGACTATTGAGCTACTCATTAGTATTTTCTTTCAAGTTCCTGACACTAATTTTTCTAACAGTCAGAACTCTTCAGTATTTTGATTGAAATACAAAAAAGGTCTTTAATAGATAAAAAAAGTCCTGTACTGTGGAGTCCTGAGGACAGGCTCACATTGTCACAGACATATAGTACACCAAACAAAGGAATTAAACTAAGGAATTAAACCCACACAAAAGCCTAGGCCAGTTATGTGGACTAGGTTCGGGATAGGAAAGAAAAAGGTAGATTGGCCGGGCTGGTGGCCAGTCAGCCTGCTGCTGACGTCGAGTTCTGACTAACTGCTGTAGAGGTCGTAGTGTTAGCTGCAGGAGCGGTGGAGGTCGTAATGTTAGTCTGAGACGGCAATACCTGAAGGGCAATGATGTTACCAATGTTCATAATGTCGTAAATAAGGCCTCCATAGCCGACCGGCTGTGCTGTTGTTACCATTGTTAGTGCTAGCATAGCCTGGTGATGCACCAGTACTTACGAGTAGCAGACCAACAATGCTTGCCAACAGGAAAGGTAACGGAATCATAGTATTGATTTTTAAATGATATTGCATCATTAAACTGAGAGTCAATAAGCGTTCTATATATGGAAATAGAATGCATTGTAATGCTTCACAATGCAATATATCACCGTAGTCTACTGAAACTTAAATAGTTTATGGAACATAGTTAATCTCGACTTCTGTATTTCGTTACCACATATAGTAAGTATAGCACCCATACACTAGCTCTAAAGAAGCATCTAAACTTTATTTTCAAACTAGAGGAGAAGGCAACTACAAGAGTTCAAAATAAAAAGCTTATATCAAATGAAGTATTTTAAACTTAACATGAAGAAACTTGAAATAATAGTACCAAACGGCAGGGAGCGAGACGTACATAGGGAATTAATAAGTCTAAATGTAGGAGGAATGAGTTATTATGGAGTAGAGGGAAGCGGTAGGGTAAAGGTAGACCCCATTGTCGAAGCCGCTCATCCAACAATGGAAAAACCAGAATATATCTCAAGAACAAAAGTAGAGGTTGTCGTCAAAGACTATCACGTCGACCAAATAATATCAAAGCTTAGAGAGAGATTAGGCAAGGAAATACAGGGAGGAAAAATATTTGTGTTAGATGTCCCAGTAGCAGCAGATATAGCTACTGCTAGTGTAGGAGAACCCGTGATTTAGGGCCGCAGCTTTATGGTTGATCATTCTCTTTCTTTTTCTTTATCTATTTTCGCGCATCCGGCTAGTGAAGTTGATACATCTCTAGGTCCTTCCCTATCAGTGATAGTTTTTATTCGTTGATACTATTATGAGAAGTAAAATGCGGAAAAAAGATATAGCCATAAGACTCGCCGCTGCTATAGTAGGATTCTTTATCTTTGTTTTTGTACTCACATTTCTATCATTATTATGA
>CAYWRR010000284.1:0-3164 GCA_964460425.1 uncultured Nitrososphaera sp. | reverse complement strand
GGAGAAACAGATGATGAGGAAGAAGATGAAGTGAACTTGTATGATACAGATAGTGAACCCTATAGGAGGACATTGGGAGATGGTGACAGCATTACTGTAAGCTCATCATAAAACAATTATTATATATAATCAGAAATTTACATCAATCCTGTGGAAAGCTATCTAAATGTTTGAAACTTGCATTATTCTTTCTTTCTTTCTATGCCTAGATTTGTTGTTTTATTGTTCTGGTGGTGCTACCGGTGCTTTTATCATACCCTCCACCTGATTGTAGATATCAAGAAATCGTAGACCTTTTTCAGTAGTCTTGAATGTTTGAGTATCTTTGTTGTAGCGAAGTCCGTTTCAGTTAGAGCCGTTAGATACTCTTTCAATTAGTCATAATTGAGAAACGCCTTGTATACTATCTTGCTTCTTGTAGCATTGCCGCCATTTGCTGCCTCTAGAATCTGGCTTATTATGTCAATTCTACTTCTGTATCTCATGTCATATTTGCTACTGCTGTTGATGAGTGGGCTACGATATTAAATACCCTCATAATAGCATCTTATGAATAGCTTTGTAAGCTTAACCAACTTCATAAGGATGTATCCACATGGTGATATTTTCTTAGCTGGTCTCCTAATACTAATATACGCAAGAATATTTGCTCAAGAATTTTTCAATAGCTAAGCAATGAATGTGACGAGTAAAAGTACTACTAATACTATTGCTTGACGCACTAGATAAACATAACATACCATTATTTTGTACATTCTAATGAATAAACTGGAAGTGGTTCTTCTTTCTCACTTTGTGAAGTTTGCCGATAATCGGTATCTGGTGGCCACAGTTCTTGCAACAGTTGTTAGCGTCAAGGTTCCACGCGTCAATGCTAAAGCCGTAGCGCCCTATGACTACACCCTTGCATTCTGGGCAGTATGTATCTTCTAAAGGATGACCTGGAACATTTCCAAGGTATGAGTAGGTCAAGCACTCTTGCTTTGCTACTTCATAGTGTCTTTCAAGTATTTCAACAGGTGTGCTGTCAAACTGCATCATTTTGTAGTCAGGGTGGAACCGTAGAAAATGAATTGGAGTATCAGGTCCAAGCTCATCATGCACAAATCTGCAAAGCTTTCTTGCTGCTTCTAAGTCGTCGCCCACCTGCGGTACTATAAGATCTGTAATCTCGACATGGATCTTTGTCTTGTCTCGAATTTCTTTCAGTGTTTGGAAGATCGGGTCAGCGCTTGGTATGCCTATATAGCGTCTGACAAATTCTTGCTTGCCGCTTCCCTTAAAGTCAACTGTGATACAGTCAAGGAACTGACTCATCATATTGACAGATTCCGGAGTGTCATAGCCATTTGACACAAAGATATTGAATATTCCGCGCTTGTGAGCTTCTATACCGCAGTCCCTTGCAAACTCTATGAAGATTGAAGGCTCATTGTAGGTGTAGGCAATGCCATGAGCGCCATAGTAGGCAGCATTTTCTACGACCTGCTCCGGCGTCGTTTCGGTACCTTCGACCTTGCGCCTCTGAGAAATATCGTAATTCTGGCAATATTGACAAAGCCAGTTACAACCTGTGGTAGAAATTGAAAATATGTCAGTGCCAGGTCTGTAATGGGTCACAGGCTTTTTCTCTATTGGGTCTATCTGGCCTGCAATTACTCTTCCATAGACAAACAATCGCAACTTGTCATTTACAACTCCCCGGATGCCACAGAGGCCGATCTTACCTTCTGGTATCTCGCACAGCCTTGCACATGCCGTGCACTTTATCCTACCGTTTGGCAACCTTGTATATAGCTCGGCATCTTTGCCAGGTAAACTTGTCTGCACTATGAGAATATTAGAGCGTTTTAATCTTATAAACTATCGTCTAACGCCGCCATCACCGATATATCTAGAGTGTTATCAGTGAGTAGCAACGCGTATCAATTCTATATCGTTTGACGTGCCCTTAATTTCATTTGGCTGAGTGTATACATGTTTGCCCCATGACACCTTGATTTCTGTGTAAAGCTTGCGGGTTCCAGAATTGAGGTCGCTGCCTTTCAGTTCAATAACCTTATTGACATCAAACAACAAGGACTTTGCTTCTTCCTCAGTTAATGGGTAGAACGATGTGTCATCCTTTACTATCGAAAGCCATATCCTGTATGGTATCTTGGGGTTGCGTGTCCAGAACAGAGCTGCCTTTCTCACAAGCTTGATCAGCGCGATTCTTCTTCTGCCGGATTTAAGATCAATTTCAATCTTCATCAGGAAGCCTTTATCATGCTTGTTGTAAGCACGCTCCCAGTTCTTCTGAGAAAAAGCCTCCCTTATGGATCCTTTTATTCTGAAGCTTAGACTGAGGGTAAGTGGTTGATCAGACCTGACGCTTTCCTGTGACTTGGCAAGGGTGGCGCTGTCAATAAAACTGTCTGCCATTTGGCATAAAGGTATCATTTATATCTTCAATAAGTAGTTGTTGTCAGTATAACGTATATGTTTGTAGAAATTGCAGATGTAAAAGATAACGAAATTGGGTTAAAAATACGTGAAGAAGATATCTCTGTTTTGTATATCCTCCAGCATGAATTACTGAAGGAAAAGAGCACGGACTTTGCGGGTGTGATCCAGAAGCACCCACTTACAAAGGAGTATCAATTGATAGTGGCGACAAAGAGAAAAGACCCAATGGAAGTCATACAGGATGCGTCAACATCTGCTCAGGAATACTCCAAAGAGCTTCTCAGCATGGTCAAATCTGCCGTGAAAAAGTAGCGAGGTTCTCATGCTTTGCGTTTTTGTCCAAAATGCGAGACACGCTTGAGGCCTGCACCTGGAGAAGAAGACGGCATGGTCTGCGCAAAATGTGGCTTTAAGACTAAAAGAATTGAGGATGAGGGCAGTAAAGAAGTAATAAATACTAAGGCAATTCAGGATGTTTCTCTGAAGGTCATGGATGGTGACAGCGTTGAGGCACTTCCAACTACCAGTATTGACTGCCCACAATGCAAGAATGGAACTGCGTTTTGGTGGATGTTTCAGACAAGATCTGCTGATGAAGCGACCACACAATTTTATCGATGCACAAAGTGCAAACACACTTGGCGCAACTACGCCTAGTTGACTACAAGTCATCTCATAAATACCTCCTGAGTAGAATCATTATACATCTTAACTGA
>CAYWRR010000283.1:0-3180 GCA_964460425.1 uncultured Nitrososphaera sp. | reverse complement strand
GCTTCAGTCAACTCTTTGGGTATCTTGATCTGCTTGGTTATTTCCCTGTTGAGTATTCGTACAATGCCCTTCTCTACATCGCTAAGGTTCCCCAGTTTCTTCGCTGACTCAACAAGACCAACAAAATCGTTGTTTAGCAGAAGATCCTTATGCAACATGCGTAGTTGAGAATCGGCCACTCCTCTTTCTTCTGTGCCGTTCCTAGGCATATAAGTCTCAAAGTCCCAACCCATTAGAGAAATGGCATGATTTATCGACCACATTGGTTTGTAAGTATCGAGGATCTGATTCATGACAGGGTTCTTGCATCTCATGTGGTCACACTTTTCATGAACTCAATCACACCGGGCTATTAATTCTTGCTAGGTTGCATCTGGCTTGTACAGATCAGAGATGCTGGTCACGCAGTAATGAATCAATATCTGGATGATATCAGCTATACCGTCCTATCACGGTGATCTCAAGTCCTATCGGAATTCCAAGTTATAGGTTTCATCTAACCTATACCATGTTATTCCTAACTAAAATCCTGAAAGCCATGTTATTCCCGACTGAATCATTATAGTACAGAACTTTAATCGGCAAACTTCTGTTATTATTCATACTGACTATATAGTGCCAAATAAAGGACAAGTCAAAGGATTTAATGTAGATTCTTAGTGGCCCCTTTTTCTCATGATGGAGCCTTCGTTCTTACGTAATGGTCAACCAAGGACATGAATCTTAGAGCAGTCTTCATATCAGCGTCTGCCATTTTTATTCTACCATCATCTATAGACTCAACTCAATTTTATGAAAGGTTAAAAATTGAACAGATGGCAAGCCTAGACTAACCTGGGTGCCGATGGCACATCTCGTACAATCGGCCGTCAAATGATCGTCGAATCCCGTCACATGGGGTCATTTACCGCCCTTTGCCGCCATTTGCCGTCGTTTCCCGTCATTTTCTGGTCAAATCATGGTCAAATATCCTTAACGCTTAAAGCGTAGCTCCAGCAATACCTACCCAAGAATATGTTCTACTGCTTATAAATAAAGAGGATTTAACTATTGCGTCAAGAATTGGGAGGTAAAATTCCAAGAAATACAAAAGAGAAGGTAATTCGTCAGTGGCTGGAGGGTCTGACTAGAGAAAGCATAGCAAAAGAAGATGACATAGGATATGGGACAGTAACTCGCATTATACAGGAAGCTAGAAAACACGAAGAGTACAACGACATTAACCTACTTAGACAGGTGTCTGGGAAATTAAAGGATGAGGGCCTAGAATTGCCCCTTCTCGGGTTTGCGATCAGACTTAAGAAGATAATGGAAGAAAACGGAATAAATGAAGACCAAATAGAACCAATAATACAGGATTTTGCTGTATACTGTCTTAAACATAATCTATCTTATGATAAGGTTATTCAAAGTGGACGTGAAGCGTTGTATTTAGAAGAGAAATTTGGGATTGATGTGGAGAGGTTACCAGAATACCTTGCTCAAGGAAAAAAGACAATATATACCTTAGAAGATCAAAGGCAGGAGATACTAGGGAAAAAGCAGCATGCTCTAGAAGATCTTGACGCGATACGACAAGAGCGTGATAAAATTCGCGTTGAACTTGAAAAATACGGGAAGGAAGTACCATCAATCGTGCGCATCGATAAACTTGAAACGGAATTAGATAAAGAAAAGAAACTAAAGGAGCATTATGAAACACGTATCATAGGACTGGAAAGGAAGTTAAATGATGCGAGACTGGAAGCAGCGAGGTTAGAGGCTGACGGAATAGAGATAGATGCCAGATGGAAAGATACTGCGAGTCGGCTGTCGCGATGCCAGGCTGAACGAGACGAGCTAAGGAGGAAAATTCGACAATAATGATTTCTATGATGAGTCTTAGCTTCAATATTCTATACGTGGCATTTTCATGTGCAATCTTTAGACCACGTAACGTATCAAAAATAAAGGCACCGTTAGCATCCCTACAACAACAAATATCCCACCCCTTTAGTCTCATCTAATCAATCATTAGTAGTCTTTACTACTTTCGCGACTCCATATATGATTTCTATTCTGTCTTCCATGCCTATTCTTCGCTCTTCCAATACCTGACGCTGCATACTACTACGGATTATTCAATATTGTTGCTGGCGGCGCATGCACAGACACCAGCACTTGCAAGAAAAGGTTAAAAACCAAATATCTTTATTAAAAGAGGAAGGTGGTTAGGGTAAGCATCAAATCATAATTAACTTAGGTAGAAAAGGCTGCGTTACATTCAAAGGTTGTGCTGGATGGAGGTGCGACGGACCGACATCTATTTGCATTTGCTCGTACGAAGCATTCACTACAGGGAATTGTAAATAGAGAACACTTAAGAAACATGTTTGCAACAGATATCTGATTCATGAAAAGATCAAAGACCAAGAACAAAAGGAGAGGTTCTTCTATCAAACTGGGCAATATATTCGATAAACATGTCAAATTTGAGTTTGAGGACAAAGATGTTGAATCGACAATGAAAACAATGGTCAAGGAACCGTATGTTCATAATGTCCCTGTAATGACTGGTGGAGTAGGTCATGATGGAGTTTACAATTTCTACAAAAACAATTTTGTTGGTATGATGCCTAAAGATACTAAAATTACACGTGTCTCTCGGACCGTCGGAACCAACCAAGTCATTGATGAATTAATATTAAGTTTTACTCACGACGTAGAGATAAAGTCAATGATTCCTGGAATACAACCTACAGGAAAGTACGTTGAGTTACCCCACGTCGTAGTTATGAAATTTAGGGGAAATAAGATTGAACACGAACACATATACTGGGACCAGGCTTCACTACTGACTCAAATAGGAATACTTGATTCCAGAAGGTTGCCCATAACAGGGATTGAACAATCGGAAAAATTGAAGGAACTTTCAAGGATGTAATTTCTAAAGATACCATAGAATAGACAAGTATCTTTATAGGCATGTTGTTCTCAACCGTATAACTCTATGACTAGCTGATCAACCAAGCCTTGGTAGATCAATGGATGTTGCAGGTCAGCCGTAGTTGTGTATGTTATAGCATTTGCAGTCGAATCATAGATAGGGTTGAATAACTCTGATAGTAGTTTCTAGCTGAAGATTGAAGAGAGAAAATTGGGTTCGGAGGAACATGTATGCACATTCGGTTGAGTCTAGGC